>JBEKXG010000394.1:0-8093 GCA_049512295.1 Syntrophobacteraceae bacterium | reverse complement strand
GTTTCTTTGCGTCCTCCCTCGCCTTTTTCCAGTTCCTCGAGCAGACCTTTCAAAATATCGGTCGCCGCCAGCACTATATCGATCACAGAGTCAGTTACGGCCAGTTGGCCCGATCTTGCCGAATCGAGCAGGTTCTCAACCTCATGGCTCAAATGATGGATTTCCATCAAATTGAGAAAACCAGCCACGCCTTTTATGCTGTGAAAAGGCCGGAACACGGCGTTTATGGCCTCGCTGTCCTTCGGGTTGGTTTCAAGGCCCAGCATGTTCAGCTCAATGGTCGAAAGATGCTCTTTGGCTTCCTCGATGAAGTCCTTGAGCAGTTCAGGGTCTTGCATCTCGGCTACTTCCGAACCGCTTTGCTCATTAAAGAAGCTATCCAGATTGATGGCCGGTTCGCCTGGCCCCGAACCATTATCTGAATCCGTGGACATGGACGCAAAAATGTCCTCCACCTCATCTGATTGCGGCGCGGCCTCACCGGTTACCACGGCGGCCTCCTCCGAGGGGCCTTGCGAAGCTTGCAGAGGGTCAAGGGATCCCAGCAGCTTTTGAATCTCCAGCCAATCCGCGCTCCGGTCAGATGACTCCTCCAGAATGAGCCGCTTGAAAATCAGCCTTGCTCTTTCAATCGTTTTAGCCAGCGGTCCCGCCGTCTCAATTTGCCCCTCAAGGTCGTCGAGAAGATTCAAACACTCCCCGATTCCCATCAGGTCATCAGGACCGTCAATTACCCCGCTGGCAAGCCGGTTCAGTATCTTTTCCATGTGAATAGCCGCCCGAATTAGTTTCCATCCGGAAAGGGTCCTTTTCCGCCCTGGCGGTGTCAATCAATCTCGACGCTCCGCGAGGCGGTACCTAAGTACGCCTCCGCGCAACCCCTCGATTTCCTAGCCAGAACGGAAAATGCCTCCTTTCCGAATCGGAACCTGTTAGTGTTTCAACCGGGGTTTCCGGATGGACACGAATTAGAATCAACTGCATGAACTTCATCGCCAAAACGGCGCCAGGCAACGCAGACCCCTTGCCCTAACGCGGCACGATCTTAGCCAGCTTCTCCTCGAGGGTTGCTGCCGTGAATGGCTTGACGATGTAATTGCTGACCCTCGCCTTGACCGCTTCAACTATGTTTTCCTTCTGAGCTTCCGCAGTAACCATCAAAAATGGAGTATCCTTGATATTATCGTTGCCCCGGACTTGTCTGAGCAGTTCCAGGCCGGTCATCCTGGGCATGTTCCAGTCCGAGACGATCAGGTCCACTTTTGTGGTTTTTAAAATATCGAGGGCTGCCGATCCATCTTCAGCCTCGATGATGTTCTGAAAATCCAGGTCACGCAGGATTTTTCTGACGATGCGCCGCATTGTAAGGAAATCGTCGACTATAAGCACTGTAAGGTCCTTGTAGCCCATGAAATGGCACCTCCTTTAAATCGCCGTTGCCTTGCCGGCAGCCAAGACTCAAGCGCTGGCACTGTGCTCAGCGCTGTTTTTCCGAATTCAGAAATTTAATCAAATTTCGTGGTATTTCGGATAAAGAGACAATACTCTCGGCCCCACCCATCCGAATCGCCTCTTTTGGCATCCCGAAGACCACGCAACTCGCTTCATCCTGTGCCACCGTATAGGCCCCCGCCTTTTTCATCTCGAGCAACCCGCAGGCACCGTCCCGGCCCATGCCGGTCATGATCACGCCAAGAGCGTTCGCTCCGGCAAAGCGGGCAACGGAAAGGAAGAGCACGTCAACCGACGGGCGCTGGTGGAAGACGAGCGGGCCGTTTTTAACCTCTACGTAGTATGTGCCGCCGACACGTTTGAGGAGCATGTGGTAGTTCCCCGGCGCTATAAGGGCAATCCCCGGAAGAACCGCATCCCCGTCTTTGGCCTCGCGCACCTCGATCCGGCACAAGCCGTTCAGCCGATTGGCAAAAGCCGTCGTAAAGCGCGGGGGCATGTGCTGGACGATCACTATTCCGGGGCTGTTGGCGGGCATTTCCATGAGAACGGATTTCAGCGCTTCGGTTCCTCCGGTCGATGCGCCCATTGCAATGACCTTGTGAGTCGAGCGCTTGAGAGCCAAGCTGCCCTCAGAGCCGTTCGTCTTGCCTGCATCGGCCGCCATTGGCGCAGGGGTGGACATACGCACGTTGGCTGCAGCCCGGATTTTTTCGGCCAACTGTGCGCTCATGTCGCCGACCGAGTATGAAGCGCCCGGCTTGGCCAGCACTTCGACTGCCCCATATTCCATCGCCTCCAGGGCCATTTCGCTGTTGGCAGCGGTCAGTGAGCTCACGATAATTGTCGGTATCGGATGATACTTCATCAACTTTCTCAAAAAGCTCAGGCCGTCCATGCGCGGCATTTCGATATCCAGAGTGATGACGTCAGGTTTTAAATTGACAATCTTATCCCTGGCTACAAATGGATCGGGCGCCACGCCAATAACGCAGATATCGGCGTGTTTCGACAATTCCTGCGAGAATATCTTTCTCACAATGGCTGAATCATCAACTATGAGTACTTTTATCTGCTTCATTTTAACTGCCCGGGAGATTCCCATCGGTTAATTGCAATGCCCGCAACTCAACAGGGCAAATAATTGACAACCGCCGAACCTGCCGATTCTCCAAAAAAGGCGAAGCCAAGGCCGGCAGCAGCCTGAGCAGGATCCATCCCCCCGGGTCCGATCTTCCATGCCCCGGGTATTCCCAATTGCCAGTCCGCATCATTGATGCGAGCGTGATATCCGCCCCCTATCATATTTGTCAGTTCCTTCAGGCTGTCTTCGAGGTCATCGTCATTAACCTGGTTTTCTTCGATGCCGAGGAAGTTGGCGGTTATCATTCTGGCGAATTCTTCACTCACTCGCAGAGAGATGGCGATACGACCCTTGTGATTCAGGAGCTGGATTTCCGCTTCATAGTCGAAAGGCCGATCCCCCGGTCCACACTCCTCGAACTCCACCATTACAAAAAACATAGTCTCGAGGACTTCAGAAATCACATCCCTCAACACTTGTTCCCATTCCTGGCGCCTAGAACCATCAACTGATTGAGCCTGCCTTCGTTTGCTTCCGTCGTAACAAAGACGACCGGAGTATCTCTGCAAATATCCTTCTCCCTCAAAGACCGGATAAACTCAAAGCCGTCCATTACAGGCATGTGGACGTCGGACAGAATCAGGTCGATCCACTTGCCCTCCAGCGCGTCCAATGCCTCCCGGCCGTTTGAGGCTTCCAGGCACTCTCCAAGCTGGAACCCGGACAGTTGAAGAGTTTTCAGGACGATCTTCCGCATCGATTTGGAATCATCCACTATCATGATGTTGTACGACATGGCGCCCCTCGCGCGCTGCGATTTAAACGGTGCACATCAAATTTCGATCTCGGCTTCGCCTCCCACCCTCAGAACCACTCTGCCAGATTCCATCTCCAGGCGCACAGTCCGGTTAACCTCTCCCCCGACGTGTTCAGCGGCAATCGCCACGTTGTTTTTCCAAAGAATTTTACGCATGGCCAGATAGTTCCTCTTGCCGATATTGAAGAGCCCGTTTGTGTCCAGCATTTGTGCGCCCCCGACTGTTTTCACCACGATGTTTTCTTTTCTGGCTCCCAGTTGGTAGCTCGTTCTGAAAAGGCGCGTGATTCCCGTATCCGCAAACATGTATGGGTTTTTCTTTGCTTTCTCCGGATCGATGGAAGACTCCGGAAGCATGTAATGAAGCATTCCGCCGACCCTTGCTAGCGGATCGAAAATTATGACAGCAATGCAGGACCCCAGAGAATATGTGATCAGATGCTCGCCCGGCAAGTTACTCACCGCCATATCCGCCACACCGATGACGATTCTCTTCTGAGACTTGTCTATATTAAATGGCGCCGCAGACTCCATCAGAGATCAAATCCCCAGTGATCGTTGCTGGTTCCGGTATATGGCCGGCCGCACATAAGCCAGACTATGCGACAGTCCCGTCAGGCTTTCAGAATGGCCGACACAAAAATACCCTCCGGGGCTCAGAAAACTCGCTATTTTGTTGACGAGTTCCTCCTGCGTTTTCTTGTCGAAATAGATCATCACGTTTCGGCAAAAAATGACATCGAATGTTCCTTTAAATGGATAAGGCTCTTTAAGGTTCAAACGGTGAAAGGTGACGATCCGTTTGACATGAGGAGCTATCTCGTATTCCGGTCTCCCATTTCCGTTGCCGATTTTGTGAAAATTGACCAGCCGCAGAGCGGGCGGGACTTTTTGCACCTTATCCTCGGAGTAGACCCCGGCGTTCGCCGCTTCCAGCGCGCGAGTCGATATGTCGGTCGCCAGTATCCGGAAATCCCATCTCGCGAGTTCCGGCAGGTGTCCGAGCACGCACATAGCAAGGCTGTACGGTTCCTCGCCTGTCGAACACCCAGCGCTCCATATCCTGACCCTGGAATCCCTGGCTTTTTGCTTCTTTGCGATCAGTTCAGGCAGCGCGACCTGTTCCAGAAAATCAAAATGCTGGGACTCTCGAAAGAAATACGTAAGGTTTGTCGAGATGGAATCGAGGAAATGGACGAATTCGCCGGAATTTGCCCCGGAGGTTATGAGTTTGAAATATTTTTCGTATGAATCGATCCCGGTCAGTCTGAGCCGCTTGTTGAGCCTTGCCTGAAGAAGCGCTTTTTTGCCATCGTGCAAATTTATGCCGCACTGCTCATAAACAAGTTGGCTGAACTGCTGGAACAGCCGATCCGACAGATTATTTTCCATTCCGCCTATGCCTTTCGGAGACCTTGCGCTCACAAACAGCTTTGCCTCAGGCCACTTTATCCAGAAGACTTATTTCGCTGTTGCTCAGAACGCGGTCGATCTCCAGCAGTATCTTCACCCCTCCGCCCGTTTTGGCCATCCCGAGGATGTATTCGGTGTTCAAAGTGGTCCCGAAGCTCGGTGTGTCCTCGATGTCCGCGCCCTTTATATTGAGCACCTCCGAAACCGAATCCACCACCACGCCTATGTGCACCTTGCCACCCGAACCGTCGATTTCGACTACTACAATGCATGTACGTTCGGTATAGCCGTTTTCGTCCATGCCGAACCTGAGCCGCAGGTCAATTACCGGGATTACCTTACCCCTGAGATTTATCACCCCTTTAACGAATTCGGGTGTCTGCGGGACGGGGGTGATCCTCATCATCCCGATTATTTCCTTGACCTTTAAAATGCCGATTCCGTATTCTTCATCCCCCAGAGAAAAGGTGAGATACTTTCCTTCCCTCTCCAACCCCGAACTTCCAAACCGATTTGCCTCGCCTGGCTGCCCTTTCATAAGAGATCCCTTCCTGTTCTGCGTCTGTTATGAATTCTTTTTTAGCAGGGAATGCGACAGTCTTCGCCGCTCCTTGAGTATACATCGGCAGAAGGAATTTTTTTCTTCAATGCAACTGTCGAAAATTATGCGCAACAAGTTGCGGGAAGCGAATATCCGGGGCTTGACTTTCACCTTTTATTCACCTAAATTGAGCTAAACGTTCCGAAAAGGAGTTCAAGATGGCGGGGCTTACTCCGGCGCAGGGAAAAGTTTTCCGGTTCGTGCGGGAATATATCACCATGCACGGCTATTCTCCATCTTACGAAGAAGTGCGGCGCCATCTCGGGTTCAAATCCCTCAACTCGGTCTATAAGCACCTGAAGCAACTCGAGGAACGCGGGTATCTGCGGACGCCGTGGAACAACAAAAAACGCGCCCTCGACCTTACCCCGCTTCGATCCGCCGTGAGGGCCGGGGCGGCAAGCATTCCTTTCCCGGGGACGGTTGCCGCCGGGATACCGATTGAACCGGTCCAGACGGCGGAATCGATAGAGGTTCCGGAGAATTTTTTAGGGAGCGGAAGCAATTTTGCCCTGCGGGTCCGAGGCGATTCAATGATCGAAGACGGCATCCGGGACGGCGATATTTTGATAATCACTCAACAGCCCCAGGCCGAAAACGGGCAAACCGTCGTGGCCCTGGTGGGCGGGGAAGCGACCGTAAAGAAATTTTACCGTAGAGGAAACGAAATCGAGTTGAAGCCTGCCAATTCCCGGATGAAACCGATTGTGGCAAGCGCCGATGATGTCGAGGTGGTGGGTGTTGTAATGGGCCTGTTGCGCAATTACCGGGACCATAGACATTGATCCGGGAACTCCACACCTCGCTGAGCGTGGAGAACGCAACTTGCGGTGAACGAGTCAAAAGCGATCCAGGCGGAACTTATGCTCCGGAATATAGTTCATCTCGGGATTCCCGATTTTTATACGGCAATCGAGGAACTGAGACAGCCGGAATTGAAGAGGCGTCCGCTCGTTTTGGCGGAAGGGGGCGAGAGGTCCGTCATCCAGGGTGTGAACGGCAATGCCAGAAAAGAGGGCATTCGGGAGGGCATGTCGCTTTGCGGGGCGCGCCGCCTGTGCCGCCGGATTCATGTAATGCCGTCTGATTTTTATTATTACCGGGAAAAACACCGGGACATCGTCAGGGAATTCGGACTCTTTTCGCCGCTTGTCGAAGGGAGCCACCCGGGAAGTTACTTCATAGATATTACGGGTACCCGCCGTCTCTGGGGACCTGGACCGGACCTGGCCTGCCGGATGGAAAAGACCCTGTGCGGGAAAATGGGACTTCGGGCACGGATCGGGCTTGCTTCGAACAAACTGGTAAGCCATGTTGCCGCAGATTGCATCGGCCCGGGAGACCTGGGTTTTATCTTCCCCGGCAATGAAGAATCGTTTCTTTCGCCTCTGCCCGTGGATCTTCTTCCCGGCGTGGGTGAGGTTACCACTTCCAGGCTGGCCGGTTTCAACATCCTGAAAATCGGACAACTCGCATCCTTTCCCCTCGACATGCTTGCGGCGGTTTTCGGCAGGAGTGCCGAGCGTCTTCTTAAAATTGCAAAGGGCCTGGATACCGCCCCGGTACTTCCCGCTCAACAGGCCCCGCGGGTATCCGTTACGAAAATTCTGGACCGGGATGAAATCGACCCGGGGAGGCTGGAGTCCGTTTTGTTCCAGCATGTTGAAGAGGCGGGATGGAAACTGCGGCGCCATAATCGCTGTCCGGGAAACTTCAGATTGGAGATTCGGTATGCGGACGGCATGCCGGTGGATACCCGCAGGCGGATTTTCCCCGGGTCTGTCCAGTCTGACCGGTTTCTTTTCCGGGCGATTCTTCCCGCCTTTTATCAGCTTTTCCGGAGACGTGTGGCCGTGCGCAGGCTGGTGCTGGAATTTTCGGACCTCGTGATGCCATTTGCTCAGCTTTCGCTTTTCACGTGGGGAAAAAAGACATTGTCAAAAGATTGCGACCTTCAGAAAGTCCTGGATTCGATCCGCATGAAATTCGGGAAAGGAATAATTGCCTGGGGAAGGGTAGCTTAATTGAACACCGATTTTGTCCACCTCCATGTCCATTCCTTCTATTCCATGATGCAGGGCGCAAGTTCGCCCGAAGTCCTGTGCAGGGAGGCCGGGAAAGCCGGCTTTACCCATATTGCCCTGACGGATACAAACGGTTTCTACGGCCTTGTCAATTTCCTGGAAGCCGCGCGCGCAAACGGGATCGAACCTATAGTCGGGGCCGAAATAAAAACGCCGCATACGAGTGCGGTGATTCTTGCCAGAACCGCCGTGGGATACGAAATTCTCTCGGACCTTATTACACGCTGCCATATCGAGGATGACTTCTCGCTTATCCGAAGCCTTCCGGAAAAAAGCTCCGACCTTGTACTCCTGAGCGCCGATCCGGAATTGCTGAAAGTATTGCGCAACCGGCTTGAATGCTTTTTTGAAGTAGCGCCTGGCCCGTCCGACCGCAGGCTTCTCCATGCGGCAAAGGAGATCGGCATTGCGCCTGTGGCCACAAACGCGGTCCATTTTGCCAGGGAGGAGGACTACCACCTTCACAGGCTCGTTCGGGCCATAGGCCTGAACAAAACCCTGGGATCTCTTGCGCCGGGGGAGACCGCAGCTCCGGGCCAATGGCTGAAATCAGCCCGCGAGATGTCCGCACACTTCCCGAACTGCCCGGAAGCACTGGCCAACACGGTAAAAATTGCCCAAGCCTGCCATACCGCCCGGGAC
>JBEKXG010000393.1:0-5080 GCA_049512295.1 Syntrophobacteraceae bacterium | reverse complement strand
CCGGAGTTTACCCAACAGATACCTCCACTTGGGTCACATACACTTCCTCGTGCAAGCGTGTCTGAATTTCATTCGGAGAGGCGGTTTCGAAAAACAGTTCAACCGCTTCCCGAAGATTATTTCGAGCCTCCTCGACCGTATCGCCCTGACTGGCAATATCCAGCTCCGGGCAGAGCGACACATACCCGTCTCCCTCACGCTCGATAATCGCCGTAAGTTGCTTCTTCACAGTATCTACCCCAATTCTTAGTACAAAGGATCAGCTAACTTTTAACGATCAAATCATAGTTTGTCATGGCTGCCGGCTCGCTTCAAGATACCGGCCGGCGTTTCCCTACGGGATGTCGGCCTTTTCGCAGCCCGCTGCGGTTATTGAATACGATCCTTTGGCATAGTACCTGACATCGGCGCGAAATCATAGTGGATGATTACGACTGGAAACTCTCTATCTCTTGCCACCACGTCGACTTTGCGATGTTTCAATATATGAATCATCCGAGTGGCGGGTGCGGCAAATGACAATCCTTAGCTTCCACCCTGAGAGGGAACATCCCCGGCCGTGTCAATCTCCGCTCACGACGCACCGCGAGGTGTGGAGATATCGGCTGCGGCCCCGGCGCCCCTGATCAAATCCGGAAGCATGCGGTCGATGAGGTCAAAAAGCACGCCGCACAGTCCGCCGTGGTTCATTTTGTTTCCGAAGAGCAATAAGCGGAGGGTATCCACTCTTTCATTTACTTTTCCGAGTTTGCTGACCGTTCCCATCCCGGTGGCGATTTTTTCTTCAAAAAGCAGGCGTTTTGCCAGGGCGCAGAATTCCAGGGTTTTTTCTTCCAGTTCATTTGTCTTCTCCGGCCAGTTTGCGCCGGGGATAGCTGACCCCGATTCCGATTCGGCCGCCAGTTTTTGTTCCAGGTCCTCCATGCGGGAGAGCGTGATATACAGGGTGCCGTACTCAAGGCCCCGCATCCCCCGCCTCCAGTTGAGCAGCCACGGCTTTCTCCAGTTCCACAGCAGGTTGGCCTCTCCAAAGGCGATAAGGTCCGCCGCCGCCTGTTTTGCCTTAGCAACCGGGGAGGCCGGATGACGGATGACGGATGACGGAAGCCGGGTGGCGGATACCGGGTGGCAGGTGGCGGAGGGCGGGTGGCGGAGGGCGGGAACAGTGGAGGAATCATTCAAGTAATTCAGTATATTGAAGAGAAGCCGGTTTCCCCAGCAGTCGCCGGGGGTCTCGAGGTGAGCGTACGAAAGGACCAGTCTGCCTTTTCCCTTCTCGACCTCGATTATTGCCGGATGTCCCTTGATCCGCGCCGGGTCGAGGTTGATTCCGTAAGCTTTCTCCAGTTCCCCCCAGCCGGCGCTTTCGTCCACGTCGCATACCCTCAGGTCCGCGACCTGAAAGCCAGCCCCGGGGACGGAGTATGAAGCCAGGCACGAGACCTGGCAGGGCGGCCGGCCGGGATCGGGTTCCAGCCGGAATTGAGAGGGCCACCAGACGGAAACGGGAATCTCCGGAGGCATATTCTCCCAGGCGGGATGCGAAAGCGCGCCGCTGACATAGATCTCGCCGCTTGCGCTCGGAAGACGTTCGGACAGGGGCATCCGTCGAATCGGGGTGAGGTTTAGAGCGGTAGGGCTCGACAGGGCCAGCCCGGCACCCCCGCAAAATCCTATATAGGACCCGCCCTCGTCGATGAACTTCGCTATTTTGAGTCTGCCTGTTTCTCCAAGCGCTCGAACTTTATGGGCCGCCCACCCGCCCGGCACGAGCAGAACGCGGAAGGCGTCAAGGCGGTCTTCGCAAATATCCGATGCGTCGAGCAACTGGAAGGGAAGCCCCAGCACCGACAGCGTATCCATGCAAAGAAGCCCCCATACGAGCGACTGGTCCCACAAGACCGCGACGGGAGGGCCGTCCCAGGCTGGCGGGCCGGAAGAACTAGTCCTATTCATCTTTCTCATTCCCGTGCCTCTGCGCTAATCCTGGCCGGCGGTCCCTTAATCCTTTATCGTGCACCCCCGCCGCCGAAGGCAGCGGCGAGTCATGATCGTCAATCTTGGCCGCGGTCCAACCGCCCGGCTCGGTTAACCCCTTATCATGCGCCCCCGCCGCCGCCGAAGCCTGCCCTGGCAATTGGCAGGCCAAGGGCAGCGGCGAGTCATGATCGTCAATCTTGGCCGCGGTCCAACCGCCCGGCTCGGCTAACCCTTATCGTGCGCCCCCGCCCCGCCGAAGCCTGCCCTGGCAATTGGCAGGCCAGGGGCAGCGGCGAATCATGATCGTCAATCTTGGCCGCGGTCCAACCGCCCGGCTCGGCTAACCCTTTATCGTGCACCCCCGCCGCCGAAGGCAGCGGCGAGTCATGATCGTCAATCCTGGCTGGCGGTCCCACCGCCCTGGCTGCGGTCCAACCGCCCGGATTTCTTGAGCAGGGCAACTCCGCCCTGGACGTTCACCGTGTTGTCGATTCCCGCCTGATCCAGCCGCCGCATCGCTTCGTAGGATCGAACCCCTGAATTGCACATCAAAAGGAGCCGCTTGTCCCTGGGGACCTCCCCTATTCTTGCATTCAGAGTTTCCTGGGGGATATTCAGCCAACGGTCCCCATAGCGTTCCACAAACGGGGCGGCGTTGGCCGGACCTCTTACGTCCAGGCAGAGGCAGTCTGCGCTTTCGTCCAGGAGAAAACACCTCTGGAATTCATCGGGTCCAATCGGCCGGTTCAAACCGTCCAGGATATTCTCCGCCGTATTGCCCGCCGCGTTGACTACGTCCAGGGCCGAAGCAAAAGGCGGGGAGTAGGCAATTTCGAGATTCGAAACATCTTCGACCGTGGGTTTGAACGGAAGGATGGCGGCAATAGCGTTTATCCTGCCCACGACCGCATCGCCATTTGCGCCTACGGCCTGTGCGCCGAGAATGCGCCGGGTCTTCCGGTCGACAGTGAGCAGGAAATAGATGAGGTCCTGGGTCGGATAGAAGTGCGCCCTGTCGGCCTGAACAACCAGCACAGGCTCCGCCTCGAATCCGCTCTTCAGGGCCGCTTGAGGCGTTAAGCCCGCAGAAGCGACGGCCAGGTCGAAAACCTTTATCGCAAAGCTCCCCACCGTGCCGTCGAACCTTGCAGACCCTCCGGCAAGGTTTGTGCCGATTACCCGCCCCTGCCTGTTTGCAAGAGAACCCTGGGGAAAGTGGACCGCCTTTCCGGAAACGAGGTGAGGGATTTCTATGCAGTCGCCCCCCGCGTAAATGTCCGGGTCGGAAGTCTGAAGCATCTTGTTTACGACTATAGCCCCGGACGGCGACACGAGAAGCCCTGCGCCCCCGGCAAGCTCCGAGTTGGGACGGACGCCCGCGGCCGTGATCACCAGTTCGGCATGGATGGACCCATCGGGCATTATCACCTCTAGGTCGCCCTCGCCGCCATTTTTCCTGATTTCGGTTACTCTGCGTCCGAGGTGAAGCCGCACGCCTTTTTCTTCCAAATGGGTCCTGACGATTCCGGCAAGCGAGCGGTCGAGAATACCGGGCAGGACCTGGTCTTCAATTTCCACCACGTGCGTCTCGATCCCCCAGAGATCGCCAAGGGCCTCAGCCATTTCACATCCAATTGCCCCGGCGCCGACGATAACGGCCCTGTCCACCTTGCCTCCTGAGATTTTGTCCTTCACCTCGATTGCGGAGTGAAGGTCCGATACCGCGATCACTCCGGGCAGGCCGATGCCCGGAATCGGCGGCTTATTGGGCGTGCTTCCGGTGGCTATGACGAGGCGGTCGTACGGGAGGTCTTCCTCAACCCCCGATACCAGGTCCCGGACCCGCACCCTCCTGTTTGCCCGGTCGATCGCAAGCGCCCGCGTACGGGTCCTTACCCGAACGTCCTTTGCGTCCCGGAAAAATTGCGGGGTCCTCTCCATATGGAAGCTCGTGCTCATCAGTTCCCGCACGTCGCTTATGTCTCCAGAAATGAAATAAGGGATTCCGCAGCCCCCGTAGGAGATGTATTCGTCCTGATCGATTATCAGCACATCGGCGTCAGGTTCGAGCCTCTTAAGGCGACACGCCGCCTTTGGCCCAAGAGCTACGCCCCCGATTATCACCACACGTTTCCCACTCATCGTCTTACTCCCCGGTACCCGGGCGCCCGCCGCTGGCAGCAATCTCGACGCTCCGCGAGGCGGGTCCAACCGCCTCAGTCGTTTCCGAAACTGCGGATGGCCCCACAGTCCGGGCACGTCCACTGGATTCCATTGCAGGTCATTCCCCAGAAGTTTTCTTCCATGCAATCCGAACAGATCATGAAACCACAGGGGCAGGTCCAGCAAAAAGTTTGCTCCTGCGAGCACGCAGTGCAGATATATTTTTCCGGCCGCCGCCATCTTCCCTTGCGCCCGGATTCTTCTCGGCCGTTCATTTTCTCTTTCCCTGAAATAAAATCACCGCTGCCACAAAATTCGAGCGGCTTCGAGAGGAACCGCAACGCCCGGGCGCTGAGGTATCGCTCGAGCCGTATAGTCTGCAATCGGGCGTGTCGAGGGCACCTGTGCCCCATAGATATAGCCGTTTGCACCCACCAGTTGCTCGCCGCGCACCATCTCGTGCCGCACCGGATCGCCGCCGTTCAATCCGTCAGCGTAGAGTTCCACCTGTACGGCATTTGGGTCCAGGCCGCCGAAATAAACCCGGACCTCGAATATATGCTTTTCTCCGTCACTGGCCGCCTCCATTTCGCTGAAGTGCAGATTTGACCAGTTCTGTTCCAAGGCCCGCCGCCAATTCACCAAATTCACGCCCATCGCGCCCTTTTCGACAGCACGCTCACGGTAGGCTGCGGCGGCCGGGAGGTAGTGCTGCTCGGTGTATTCGCGCACTGTGCGGTTCGCGGAAAACTGGGGCGTCAGGCGCGCCATGCTTTCACGCATGCGCGCGACCCACGCGACGGGGATGCCTCTTGAATCGCGCGTATAGAACTCGGGGATCACCTCGCGTTCGAGCAGCGTATAAAGCGACTCGGCTTCAAAAGCATCCCAGGAGGGATCATCGTCGTGTTCCCTGCCATCCCCCAGCGCCCACCCC
>JBEKXG010000392.1:0-8555 GCA_049512295.1 Syntrophobacteraceae bacterium | reverse complement strand
GCCGCCACCAAACTGCGGCATGCGGCCGCAGGACGGGAAATCAGCACCTATAACCGAGATGTTTGTTTGGAACCTCCTGCTTCTCGATTACAGAACGGTTCTTGTTCAGAGGTTCCCTAGGCATGTTTCGCAATCCAAAGCACCGTAGAAAACGGCTACACCATCGACGTTCATTCTGCCGGCTCGCGCCTGAGCGGGTGGTGGAGCGCCCACATGCTTCAGTGGGTCTGTGTGCGCTTCTTTTATAGCCCCAGGCCAATTGCAGATTCGGGCCCTGAACAGTGGCGAGCCTTTAGGTAGCACCAAAACGACGGTCTCCCCACTCCTCGTTGTGGGATTCCACCATTTGCGTTTTTCTACGACATCAAAAAGCCTTTTGAAGAGGTCAGCCGCTGCTGAACTAAAAAATCGTCGCCTATGCTTTAAGTCCTCGACCACAAATTCCCACTCATCGTAAAAGTCGTAGGGTCGAATTGGAACCGAGACATAGTCTTGGCTGCTGTCGAAAAACGGCTCTTCTCCATCTTGTGGACGTGCACCGTCGTTGTTGACAAGGGCTTCGACGATCTCGTCTTCGAATCCTAGGTATTGGCCGATCACCTCTTGCAGATGAAACGACAGAGGATCGCCCTCCTGCTCCCACCACTCTGAATCATCTTTTCCGAATCGTTTCACTTCTTCGCCCTGCCTGAAGTGCTCACGCATGATGGGATCGAGAACCTCGGCGAGATCCTCAGCGGTAAACGCATTCTCCTCGTTGTTCTCACAAAGATCGCATTCAGCGGGCTCACCCCGTTCCCGAATGATTTTCTTCAGGTATTCATCCTCGATACAACGCCAACATACAGTGCCCACGTTACCTCCAAGGCGAGTCCACCCGGACGTTGCGGTTCGGTGTACGACAAGTGGAGCGTAGAACGCCATGCCCGGCAGGTCAAGTTCAGGCTGATACACCGGAGCATGGTTGTCATGGCACCAAGCGCATCAGCGGATACCGGGTATGAGGGGTGCCTAAAAAACTCTGCTACTGATTGCGTTAACCCTATTCCCCATTTCGGCAACTCGTGGTATGTAGAAGGGTAGGCCCTTAACAAATTGGGCGGTTGAGAATTGACAGACCAAGACTTTTACGTCCTCAGATGCGCTTGTGGCAGAACAATCGAGGTGAAATACCCGCCCGGTGCAGGGTTCACGTTTACCTGTGGGTTCTGTACCTCACCAGCCGGCAAGCGCAAGCGCACTATTGCTGCGAAGGCGGCTGAGACTTGTGAGCGGGTAACGCTGTTCAAACAAAAAGTTGAGGAATTCGCCCTGCTTCCGCTGAATGGAAACGAGGAATGTTGGTTCTGTTTTGCGAAGGACGAAGTGAAGGCCGATCCGGCGCACATAGAATCACTGGTCGAGGTAATCCATAACGGGAAATGGAGAAAGTCTCGATCTCCGCGCAAGTATCTGGCCGTAACGAGCGCACGCGAGCACGCCAAAAAGGCGAAGGATCTGGGCCAACTTCCGAAGGCTGACATTTTTAATCACTATTGGGATGCGGCGGACGGAACGACCAGGTTAATGCGCGATCCCAATGACACGGAAAAACCAGCGTGCTGCTTCGAGTACAAAGCGGGCGGCCTGGCCTGGGGCGACAATGGGGTGGTAGAAACCCAAGCCCGTGATGCGTTCGAACAGCAGATTGGCGACGGCGGCGAATATAGACAAAAGACGACGGGCCTCGGTTGGAAACCCGATAGGGAAGATATTGAGAATCAGTCCTTCTGGGAACAGGTGCTCACTACGCTTGATCAAGCGGACTGGGATTATCTATGCGACACCCATCTACATGATTGGGATGACGACGAACGTCGCTGTCTCTGGCTAAGGACTATCGCGTGTCCTCTGGAACAGTACATACGGGAACGAACCGCAGACGAGCAGAAGCGACTGCGCGCTGCGGATAGGCGGATGCGTCGCAAATGGGAGGATCTCCGAAAAGAACTGCGAAAGATCTGCTCAATGCGGCGGCATTATTATCCCCTGCCGGAATCTATACGAGCCAGCTACCGGAGCTTGAATCACCAGCGCCGGGAACAACAAGAGCGAACCTCAAGAGCGTACAAAGATATGGGGGATGCAGATTGGATGAGGACAGAAGCATGGGCCATATACAATAATTCACTGACGGTAGCCTACAATCCGCGCAAAGAGTTACGTGAACGCCAATCCTATTCACCTGGCCAAAGTACTGGTGGCGCCGACCGCGCCAAAGGAAACCCTGCACTATACGATCTTGGAAATGGCAACAGCCCTTTCCGTGTTACAGGGCGAGCCCCAGGCGCGCACCGCGATGGCTCTTGCATTTATCGGGTTGCGCCCATCTGAGATTCGCGGTCTCCGCTGGGAAGATGTTAACCTTGAAACTGGCGTGCTTCATGTGCGCCGCTCCGCTTGGCGGGGCAGCATCAACGATGGCGGAAAGGGCAAGAACAGCGTGCGCGAGGTTACGGTTGGGTCAACGCTAATCGGGATATTGAGTGAGTATCAGCAATTGCGACGATCACAGCGAGGTTTTGTGCTGGAAAACAGCCTTGGCTTCCCGCTGGACCTCGACGCTCTCGCCCGCGATGTCATCCGGCCGGCATTCAAGGATTGCAGCCTAATTTGGAAGGGTTACTACGGAGGGCGCCGTGGGGCAGAGACAGAGATGAATCGCTACACCAACGGCAACTCGCAGATCACGTCACACCACTTCGGGCACACGAAAGCAGTTGCGGATGCCCATTACATCAAACCACTTCCTGAAGAGACCAAGG
Source organism: Syntrophobacteraceae bacterium (assembly GCA_049512295.1). Classification (GTDB taxonomy): domain Bacteria; phylum Desulfobacterota; class Syntrophobacteria; order Syntrophobacterales; family Syntrophobacteraceae; genus SbD1. The sequence goes on along the minus strand of JBEKXG010000392.1, from coordinate 5,751 downwards.
TTGCCGCCCTGGCCTTGGATGCTACGCTTCGGGAGACTGTCGGGAGACTTGCCGCCCAGGGCAATAGCGCTGTAAACTGATGCTACTCAATAGGATGGAGGGATGTGTGAGTGGTTGAAACAGGCGGTCTTGAAAACCGCTGTACGGGAAACCGTACCGGGGGTTCGAATCCCTCTCCCTCCGCCAATCCTTTGTTTTCAACAGGTTAGAGAGCTTCCTAAGACCTTCCTAAGGAATTTCCAAAATTGCAGGGCCCTCTCACGAACTGAGTATTAAACGGTGGGAGTCGCTGCATGACCCACAAGACCGCTTCGCTTTGGAAATACGTAAAGACCGCTGATGGCTGGCGCTACTGCAAACCAGTCATCAAGTCGAACCACAAGATTGACCCCCGGCGAGTCCTCGTCAAAGGCAAAGTCGAGGAATACCCGTCAGGCGTCTATTGCCTGCACATCGGTGGTCGGTGGCTACCTGTTGGGTCAGACCCGGTCGAAGCGCTCAAGGCGCAGCAACGAGAGACAGCACGGCTCGCCGCAATCGCCAACGGTTTCGACTTGCCGGACGCAATTAAACAAGAATCCGAAACGATTGCGGACGCAATCGCCGACTTCATGGACGGATACAAAATTGGAAAATCAGTAAAGAAGACCACGCCACAGATGCAGCTGATCTCGACAAGAAAGACATAATGAATTTCTGGCAGTGGGCATTGGACAGCAGTCCTACCCGCAGTCGTCGCACGGCGTCCAACAAAACCATGCGAGTGCACACGTTCCTGAAGTCGAACGGGATCGTATTCGTGGGCAAGCAGGGCGACCCCGGTAAATGGCAGGTTCCTGCGTTTGTAGAAGAGCTTCCTGAAATCTATGACCTCGACCAGCTACAGCAGTTCTTGTTCGCCTGCGATCCCATTCAACGGGTCAAGTATGAAACCCTTCTCAAAACCGGACTGCGGGAGATGGAGCTTGTATATCTGGAGAAGAAGGACATTTCCTTCGAAGAACGGACGCTACGAGTCACAGTGAAACCAGCATACGATTTTCAGACCAAAACGTACTGTGAACGAGAGATCACCATTCCTGTTGATCTCGTTGAGCCTCTCAGAGCGGTGGTTGAGTCGGCTCCGGGGAATTTGGTTTTTCCAACGAAAAGTGGTCAACCTCATCGCAAGCTGTTACGTGAATGTAAGCGCATTGCAATGAGGGCAGGTCTGAACTGTGGTTGCTGCGATCACAAAGGAAGAAAGCGAGACCAGAATTGTCGCGAGCACGCAGTTTGCGAGCAATGGTATCTGCATAAGTTTCGGGCGACGTTTGCCACAATTCTGCTACAGCAGGGCATTGACATTAAAAACGTCCAGCAGCAGCTCGGACATCGTGATATCGTTTCCACGATGAGGTATCTGGCACCTTCTAAAAACAAAGACCTCAAAGGCAAGATCGATGCGGTCTGGGCCGAAGTCCACCTTGAGAAGAAACCTACGGTCACACAGTAGGCGGCGAGGAAGAAACCCAGACAGCCGTCACGATCTGCTGCTAACATTCTCCGGATGCCAAAGCTGCTGCCCACCACCGACTTCCGGGCTCGACGAGTCGTACTCACACGTAGCGATTTTGCGTATGCTCCAAAACCTGCTGAGCCCCCGACAGAACTAATCGACAAAGGAACGTGGGAAAGCATCGTCATCTTGCCAGATGATGTCGCGGTTCGCACTTCAAACTATCGCGGCACCGCGCTCGCCCAAATGCATGATCTCTGGGGAGCATGGATCGAGAGTGTCGGGGACGTGCAGGACTGCATGTTTCCGATAATGCTTGATGCTGGCGATGATTTTCAGGCTGCGACCTACAATGCTCTGACCGGCTTCTACCGCTTCTCCATGAGCGGTCTCCGAAGTGCACTCGAATTGGTGACGATTGGGACATGGGCTCAGGTCTGTGGCAAGGATCAGGAGTTCATGGCATGGCGAGAAGGGAAAGGGCCGATTTCGTTCGGTAGAGCATGCGATGGGCTGATGACTGCTACGGACGCTTTGCGACAACATTTACGGAATACTGTTCAGGACAGTCTCTTCGATCAGAAGAGCGCAACCAGTGAAGGCGGGTTTGTTCGCCAGATATACAGCGGAGTATCGGAGTTCTCGCATTCACGCCCGGGATATGCTGACGCGGATGTGCGTGAGAGCAACGGCCCGATCTACGTCCGTTCAGCATTCAATCACTTGGCTTGGGTGCATTTCGAAACGTTTGGTCTTTGCTTTGTTCTCGTTCTGCTGGCTCGTCCAAAGATGCGCCTGCCTAAACCCGCACTTGATTTGTTGAATGACCCCGCACGGCTTAAGTCGAGGGTGACCCGTGCTGCGTTTGAATACCTGCGTCACTGAGTTTTCTGATGGGATTCAAACCAAAGTTACCACCTGCCGTTGATCCCTGCCGTTGCGCCCCAGCAAACGCCACACTCCTCTTGAACGAATCCGATTTCAATGCCGTCCGTGCCGACATCGACCGAGAAGTTGGTTGTGTCATCCTGAATGACTTTCAGGTTCCAGACGGGTCAGCAAAGATCGGACCGCTGTAAGCAGCCCGCCGGTAAAAAGGTAAGAGGCCTCCGCCTCGGCCTCCCAGATAGTAAACATCTGCCAGTTACCAATCAGTAAGAGCATCTCCAAACCAAAGAAAACATTGTCCGGAACGCTAATTCTATCGCCATGCACAATCGCGGGCCGATCCGGTGCAAGTCGGCATCTATCCAATCAGACACTCTGAAATTCATAGGAAGTGAACAAGCGGACAATTCCGCTTTGGAGAGAGAGAAATGGACGCCAAAATATTAGCACTCATAAAGACCAACCAGAATCGGCGGCTGATGCCAGCAGAGATAGCCGCCGTCAACGCCTATGTCATAGCTGGAAAGACGGCAGACCTAGTCCAGCTAGGCACTGAAGTAGGAAGCAACGCTATCAACTACCACAAAAGTAAGACCAAACTTTCTGACCACGGCGAATACTTGGGGGCCGTCAAAGCTGGCTTTGACCGTCTGCCACATGATGGGCGCATCGATGACCGCGCCAAGTGGACTCGCTGGCTGGAGGCCACGTTCCGCGTCTTTGACAAAGTCCAAAAAGATTACTTCACCAAACTTGCCAATGCGCACATCAAGTTGCTACGAAACGATCAGCCAAAACCAAAGATTAACTACAAGACGCTGGCATTGGATTTGTCTCGGATGATACTGGCCGGGGACCGTGATGGTGCGGAAAAGTTGGCGCAGCAGATAGCACAAGAGAATGGAGACAAGATCGAAAAAGCGGAAAATTCCGCTTTTTCATCGCACACTACCACTTCCGTGAAGGCCACTCCTAAACCTAAAAAGACTCATGTCTTTGGTAGTCAAAATTTTGACGATGATGAGCGCGCCAACACCATCACTGGTTTGTGCGGGAGGATGATTCTCGATTCGGCGCTGGCTTTGCCACGTGACTCTGATCCAAAACTGGTAACGTGCAGCGTTTGCAAATTGCTGCTAAAGAAACAGCAGAAACGGTTGAAAGAAAACGGATTGACGCCGGAACCGGGACCGGGGCCATCTAAGAAGTCCAACACCAACCTAATTTACGAACCGGGCGGCATCACGGAGTTCGCCAGACTGGCTCTCGGCAAAGAAGTTGGCTGTGAAAAAAGGCCCGGATCGCAGTATTAGGGGTCAGACGGAATTGCAAGCCGTTGACCCACTGGGTTCTGGCGGGGTTCTCAAGTCCCCACCAGAGTAAACTTGAGGCCTATCTTTTTGGCTCCATCCCCATTGAGTTACTTATGCTTATAGGAGCGAAATATGAAAGCGATTCAACCCCACGACGCAAATTGGAATCCATGGATGGGCTGCAAAAAGTGCAGTGCCGCATGTGTGAACTGCACGATGTTTCTCCAGCAGACCGCCCGATACAATAACTTTAACCATGACCCCAAGCTCGACCCTACCAACATCCATCGCTGCACAACTACTTGGCGGAAGCCCTACCAGATGCAGCGAAAAGCCGTAGCTACTGGACGGGACGCCAGTCTTTTCGTCTGCGGCTACAGCGACTTCTTCATCGAAGAAGCGGATGCTTGGCGGGACGACGCTTGGCAAGTCATCCGTGAGACGCCAAATGTCATCTACCAGATTTCGACCAAGCGGACGCACCGCATCGCTGATTGTCTCCCCGCAGATTGGGGCACTGGCTATAAGAATGTCTGGTTTGGTGCCAGCGTCGAGATGAAACGCTACTTCTATCGGCTGGACGATTTGCGGGCGATACCGTGCGTTCTCCGTTACGCCGACTCGCTGGGGATGCTGGAGAGTCTGATGCCAGAGTTGCCCGACCAGTTGGACGGCATCGGCTGGTGCCTATCCAGCGGCGAGACGGGCTGCGGCATCGTCGAACCACGGGCTTGGGACGCCGACTGGTGTAGAGAAGTTCGTGATGTTTGCGAAGCGAAGAACATCCCATTCTGGTTTTCCCATATCGCTAGCAAAACGACACGGCATCGGCTGCTGGACGGCAAAGAGTACAACGAAATGCCGTTCCTTTTGGGGAAGAAATAGACGCCGCAATCTTAACTGTAGTTTTGCGAGCCGTGCAGCGGATGCTTCGAGAAACTTGGCAAAAACGAATATGTAGACTGCGACGGTGACACGCGGATGCTCTGCGACGAATGCCTCGCCGATTTTGAAAAGATGACCTAATCAACCAATGAAAAGGTTATGAGAACTGGGACTCCGAGCGCTCTTATCTGGGGATCACGTCCAAGTGCTCGTTGATCAAGCGGCGGACGTAGGCGGCGTTCATCCCGACCTTCGCCGCGATCTTCTCCACCGACATCTCGGCGTCGTGCCGCGGCGAAGCCGCCGCTCCTCAGGTGTCATTCGTTCAGTCCGTTTCATAGTTTGTCCTCCTCCGACCACCAGCTCGGGCGGTATTTGTGGGCGACGGCGCCCCACGTGGCGACTGCCCAATGGCATTGATTGGACAAGCGCCCGGTGACGTGGAGCGCGGCGACCGTGTCCTTGTGAGTGTCCAGCCACCGGCGTTGGCGGTTGCTCAGGCAAGATCGGTCGCCAGTGACCAACCCGATGAATTTATGGACGGTGGCGAGTTCCTGTGGGGTCAGCATTACGGAACTGGGAGAGTCCAGTCGCCGCCGTGCGAGGAGGTGGCCTAAAAGTTTCGCTCGAAAAATCGAGCGGATGCATTCGAATCATCAGGCTGCTGGACTCTCGCCCCCAAGCTGCTGAACTCTCGCCCCCAAGCTGCTGTTTCATTGACCTAATCAACCTTTTTATTGGTTCCCCGCTATGACGGAGTGCCGTACCCCCGAAGTCAATAGTCGCAAACCCATCGTTGGGTTATGGTCTGCCAATGGATATTCGAGAAGCGGCGGCCGCACTCGGACGGCGGACAAGCGAGCGAAAGAAGCGAACCGCGAGACAGAACGGGAAGCTTGGGGGGCGGCCCAAGGTAGGCGCTGGCGATGTTACGAGTAACCGAACCACCCATGGGCGGTTTGCGCCGATTACCTTTCAAGACCTGACTCGTATGGACAGGATCGTCATCCTCCGCTATCCCGGTGGCAAGGCTTGGCTTTTGCCTATGCTCCGTTCCTTTGTAAGGGTGGAGCGTCCAAAAATCTTCATCGAGCCATATGCCGGAGGGGCCACCATCGGGCTCAGCCTTTTGCATCAGGACTTGGTGGACGAACTCGTAATGGTGGA
>JBEKXG010000391.1:0-5094 GCA_049512295.1 Syntrophobacteraceae bacterium | reverse complement strand
GGCCAGGCCGCACGGGAAAGCGGCTCGGCCCTCCATTGCCCGGAAATCATGGAGTTCGCCGCCGCCGTCAAGACCATTACCCCAAGCGTAATATCCTGCGGCCCATGCACCTGCCCCTCAGTCCACAGCTTTCGCCCAAGCTCCCCTGGGTCCGTGCCCAGCAATTGATAGAGGTCTGCCGCGCCGGTGATCACGTCCACGATATGACTGCCTCTCGCGAGGTCCTGAGGGGTCCTGAAAAAATCGTAACCAGGGAGAACGCCCGAAACGCCCCCGCCGGGACTGCTCTTCAGTATTCTGGGGGTCCTGGCCAAGAGCTCCTCCGCGGCATCGAACCATTCCCCGTCGAGACACTTTATGCCTGCCGGGCACTGCCTCAGCCACCCGTTCTGAACTATCGTCTGAAGCCGTCCCCTGATCCTGGCGATTTCGGCCTGTGCGAGTCTGAAAAGGTGCTCCAGGAAATTGTGGCGCACAATTTCCGCAGCCTTTTCGATATCAGCTCCGGACCGCAGCTCCAACCCCAGATTGACGTAGGCCAGCGCCTTTTCGACCGCGCGCCGCAGGGTTTCGGCGCTATCGAGCGAAAGCTGGTCGGCAACGACTACCTTGTTAGCAAGAGCGGCCATCTCCACCTGGAGGATTTCAGCCAGACCGGGATGATCGATCCGGCTCAGGATACGGCCCAACAGGTCGCCTTCGGGCACAAGAGCCAGAGCAAAAGAAGGAATGGGCTCATCCTCATCTCCTTTTCCAGAAACCGTTTTCAGCGCAAATTGATCAGGTCCGATTGCCCTGTAGATTTCCAGCGCATCGTAGAAATCGGGAATGGCATGATCGGCCAGCCTGGCGCGATGAAAATGGAAGGCGCTTTCCTCCAATTCCGGGGCGGACGCATAAAGGACGCTGTTCATGAGTTCCTTGAAAAAGCCGTAGTTTGTTTCGAAAACCATAGTGAGCAGATCGGTTGCCAGGTCGTCGTACTGTGGATATCTCGATTCCCAGAAATAAAGGTCGTCGAGCGTCCTCGGCGGCAGTTTTTCGACCGCCTCGACCAGATCGATATCCTCCGGTGCAATATCGACCGTGATCCATTGTTTAAAAAGAGATACCAGCAGCTCGAAATCGGCATTGGAGAGCCATTCGAGCAGTTTGGACCCGCCGGCTCTCCAGAGCCGCTCGACCCAGGCCAGGGCCTTCGCGGGTTCAAGGGTGTCCTTACGCCACCACTCGATATCGAAAAGAAGAGTCATCTGCTCGAAACTGGCCAGGGCCAGAAGCGGCAGAGAATCGTCAGCCCCTATTTCCCGCACGGTGTAGAAGAAATCGTTTGCATCCAGGGCGGCAACCACCGATTGCGCATCCGGCCTTTCAACAATCAGTTCCAACCGCCTCTTTGCGGGAAGGCGCATAAGTTCCCGTGCAAGCTGCGAAGGCTTTAACTTTCGCAGCCTTCTTTCCCTCAGTTCAACAATATCCGCTGGCATCCGACACTCCTCACACAGATCGGAGATCAGAAGCCGGAAAAGCCTCCGGCTTCCAGTCTCCGTCTCCCGACTTTCGACACCCGGCTTCCGTACTCTAAACCTATGCAGGCAACGCTGCAAGTGTGCTTGCTTAATGATTCCGTTGGTCATATTGTACCGTATAATATGGCTTTTGGCTTGGATTCCGGCTGCGCGAGAGGCGAGCCGCCTGGAACTGCGGCATTCAAAAAGCCGGGGCAAGAATATGCTATAAAGAAAGATGCTGGCGCACTATAAATTCCTGGGCCTCATAGATACCGGCGCCTACGACTTGCCCAGCCTTATCCCCCATGCACGCGAAATCTCTGCCGCTCTCAATTTGGAACTCGTCATTCTCCAAGGAACCGACCGCTATCTCAGGCACTTCCTCTCTGGTCCCTGGAACGATGATTATTTCGTCGCCGCACTGATCACCTCCGGGATCATTGCCTCCAGCGGAGCATTCAATCCCAAAGCCGACAAGAACCTGACCGACCGGTTGGAAGGGGACCGTTATCATCTGACGGACAACGTTTTTCTGAGCCAGAGGGATATCCGACAGGTACAGTTGGCCAAGGGCGCGGCCATAACGGGGATTCTTACGTTGTTGAGCGAAGCGGGCCGTTGTGTTGGAGACCTGGAGCAGATAATGGTGGCCGGCTCCTTCGGTTACCACTTGAATCCTGAGAACTTGAAATGCATCGGATTACTGCCGGCAGAGTACATGGGGCAGACCATCTTTGTTGGAAATTCGTCACTTTCCGGAGCTTCCCTTGCCGTGCTCAACCAGGACATATTGAGGGATATGGAGCATGTGGCGTCTGTCATCCGGGTGCTGGATCTGGGCTCCCACCCGGATTTCAGCAATAAGTTCATTTCCCGACTGGGTTTTGAATCTGTCCGTGAATCGGCAACCCGTCGATTGGCAGAAGTCGGTTCCGTGTCACGATGAAGCGCTTGGGACAGTCTGTTTCTTGCTTTCTCTCACGAGTTTCCGGCAAATTTGAATCCCTGAAAAAGCGTCCTCCCCCCACTGGTCCGCGCCGCACATCCGAAAGACCCGTTCGTCCACCTGTCCTCCTCCGATGAGGATAAAGGGTCGCCGCTCCGACTTGCGCCGAGCGCTATTCTCAAACAATTGAACAAGTTCCCGAAGATGAGCAAAGCTGTCGGTGATGAGTGCTGAAGCGGCAATCACGTGAGGCTTGAAGTCGGATTCCGCCGCGACGAAGTCAGCCGGGGGTACGTCAACCCCCAGGTCTAAAACGGTAAAACCGTGGCATCCCAGAAGATCCCTGAAAAGGTTTTTCCCAATATCGTGGATGTCGCCCGCAATGGTCCCCAGCAGCACCCGCCCGAAGGTCTTGCCGCGTTCCCCTTTGACCATGACGGGCCTGAGCAGATCCATGGCCTGACGCATTATCTCGCCCGCCATGATGAGCCCTGCGATGTAATAATGGCCCTTCTCGTGCATCGAGCCGACTAGACGCATCCCTCTCTGACAGGCGTGCAGGAGTTCAGCGGGCGATACTCCGGCCGCGAGGTGCCCTTTGATGGCCAGCAAAGCTTCTTCTTCCCTGAGGTTGGCTACCAGGGTTGCCAGTTCTCCCATTCCCCGGGCCATCGGTCTTATAGTCTTCTTCGGCACGACAATCTCTCCGCACTCTAAAATTCGTCCCACGACCCCAGTTTTGTCTTCAGAGTCAGGGTTTCGGGCGCAACTGTGAACCACCCCCAACCGAATGGAGTGTCGTGGAAGTCATAAACCAGATACTCCAAGCGAAAAACGGGTGTGCCCACCCGCTGATTCAAAAGGCCGGCCTCCTCCTCATTGAGAACGGTCGGGATAACGGTCAGTTCGCCCTTCTTCGCTACGCCACCACCGAACCAGTTGAACAGATCGGAAAGAGGCCCCAAGCCCAATTCGGCTTCCACAAGCGGGCGAGTGGGGTCACAACGGATACGCCCTTCGTGGGACATGACGGGCCGGTTGTCACGCAGCAAGAGACGGCGGATGAGAATTATTCTAACGCCAATTGGCAGGCTCAGCATTTGAGCGGTTTTCGCGTCCGTCCACGCCAGACTGATCTGCAGAACCTTCACCCGGGTGCGCTCCTGGTCCTGGAAAATCTCCTTGATGCTGTCAAGGTCAAATCGTGATCCGGTCAACGTGACAGGTTTGACGAATGTACCGGAACCTTGAATGCGCTCGATCAACCCCTGCTCCGTGAGCACCCCGATGGCTTGCCGTACGGTCATGACCGAAAGTCCGTATTGTCTGCTGATAGAGGACTCTGAAGGGATTTTCCCGCCGGGCGGATAGACTCCTCCAGCTATCTGGCGACGAAGAATGGCAGCCAATTGAGCGAAGGCTGGTTCGAAACGGTCTTTGTCGATCCGGTCAGGCATGGCTAACTAATCTCTGTTCTGAACACAGTTGCTTGCCCGTACGGTTGAGTTTTCACCGATGACGATCATGGGTGTCCCTTGTTTAGCCGTCGCCGGCATGCGGGAAATTAAATTATCTAGTTCTCTAGATGCCGGTCAAGGAAAATTTGTTAACAGAGGCCGGAAAAAGTCCCACATGTAGGCAACGGGAATTTGATCGGGTTGCCTAGTACTTGCCGTACTTCTTGCCAGCCTGAATAAACGCTTTGAGCGTGTGTTCCCTGGCCTCGTCCATGGCGCACCCGATACTGAGGATATATCCTCCGTCACCTGCTGCCGCGTCCAATAGTTTCCTGGTCTCGTCTTCAACCTCCTTCGCACTGCCGGTGATGATCAGAGAAACCGGGAATCCTCCGCCTATGCATGATTTGCCCCCTAATATTTCCCTGGCCCGTGCCATATCTGTTCTATCAAAGATGAAAACACACTCCCCTTCGGGCACTTCCGTCAAAAACTCCAGCCGTTGGTTGTAGCCCCCCTCCACAAAGCAGATGGGCACGCACCCGTTTTCAGCCAAACCCGACATCACCTTTTTAAGACTTGGCCAATAGAACTTCTTGAACTGCTCGTTTGACATGAATCCGTCGGCGCCTTTGTGCAACGGAATGAAAACGAGGGGGTTGTTATTAGCCACGGCTCCGCCCACACCCATACCGACCATGAGGGGCACGAGCCTGTCCACGGCTTCGAGCACTTTGCCCGGTCTTCGGTAAAGGTCCATCATCAATTCCGTAGTGCCCCTGAAAGAGTCGCCCAAGGCGTCGAAGGGGGCTTTGGTGGCGGCGCCGGCATACAATGGATAACCTAGGCTCAATGTCTGCCCGATATATGGTCCCAATGCCTGGATCCACTCGAAGCTTATCCTGCCGGCTTCCAGAAGTGCTTTGAGCGCTTCCTGGATCGGCGGCGCACCCAGGGTGCAAAGCCACGGTGCAGCCATGGCCAATTCCATGGTGCCGTACAATGGAGGCATTTGGGCCAGGGCTTTCAGCGATCCGTGAGTCCGGGGAAACCAGACGCGCAACCAGTCATCGGTTGGGTCTGCAATAAAGTGGTCATAATCCTCGGCTTTCATATATGCCTTTTCGACGAACTGGTAGCCCTGCTCCTCCTTGATCCCGTGACCGGGCCATTTGTAGAG
>JBEKXG010000390.1:5138-8117 GCA_049512295.1 Syntrophobacteraceae bacterium | reverse complement strand
TCCGGAAAGGGTCCTTTTCCGCCCCCGGATCGAGTCCGGGGCAGGCTCTGGCGGTGTCAATCTTCGGGCTTCCTTGTGCGGCGTACCCAAGTACGCCTCCGCGCAACCCCTCGATTTCCTAGGCAGAACGGAAAATCCCTCCTTTCCGAACAGAAACCTCGCGGGGCGTGGAGTTCTTATCCGGGGTTTCCGGATGGACACTAATTCGCGTAGACTCTCACCGCAGAGACGCAGAGAAACCATTAGAGCATTGCAAATACAGGCCAAATTCACTGAACGGCGGGGACGGGTAGCGGGTAAAGAAACTTTGAAACCATGATCCGCCCCCGTAGCGAAAACATGGGGAGCGGGCGGATTTCTGTCTTTGATGTGCGTTGATGGGACCTGAGACGATAACGTCCTAAAAAGGAGAAGGCCGCTTGCGAGGCAATCTCCGAAAAGTATGAGAAAGATCAGCCCGAGCGGCCTTCCAAAAACCCAATCAATCATTAACCGAGTTTGCCGTTGCTACCTCCTTGAGGATGACTTCGCGCCCTGGGTTACGGTAAAGGTCTTGCCCGCTATGGTCAATGTGCCGATCCAACTCGTGCGGGTGTTGTTCGGATAGACATAATACCTGACGGCCCCGTCGTCAGTGCCTTTTGCGCCGGATACGACCTTTATCCAGTTTACATTGCTCACGGCTGTCCAGGCGCATCCGGACTGTGAAGTCACGTTCACGTTGGCATACCCACCGGAATAAGTTACGGAGACGGACGTGGGTGATATGGAATAGCTGCAGGAGTTTTTAAGGGGCTTGTAGCCAAGGTATGCGATCGTATAGTAGCCAAACTGCACCGGGTTGCCGATCTGGTTATAGTCTATCCAGAAGAATCCTTTTTCTCCCCAACTGGCGCCCCAACTGTTCTTCACTAAAAAAGCCCCGATGCTGTCGTCATAGCCGACGATCGTAACGGCGTGTCCGCCCTGGTATGTGTCCCCTCGACCCCCGATATAAGAATAAACGCCTGTCGAATATGAGTAGAAATCGTTATAGACGTTCATTGTCGTGACCAGCGGGCCATACGTGATCAGAGCGTTTTTCAGACCGTTGACGGTCGGAGAGGTTGTCGCCACCCATTGCCAGCCCTTGATTGCGCTGGTATCGCTTTGCCAGGACTGGCATCCAGCCCGCGAACACGGGGGAGGGGTCTGGTACTGCGGTGTGTAATTCGGATAAAGAAAGCAGCTATCAGATGGAAGACCGGTGCTCTGGATAAAATTGGACGCAGAGTCGATATAGCCTCCATTGCAGTTTCCGCAGAGGTTTGCTCCGCAACACGATAACAGTGTCTCCTCTGAAAGATTGAGACCAGACGGAGTCCCACACGAAGTCCCAACTGTACCGAGCAGTTCCTGTGATTCCAGGGCGGCAGTAGCCGCAAAGGCCCAGCAGGACCCGCAGTCACCCTGATCTCTTATGGGAGTGACATAATTGTAATTGTTGTGACAAGTGTAATTCAAATTGGCCGGGGTTGTGCCCGCCGCAACAGGTTTGGCAGCTTCAAGCACGGCGCCTCCCGGAAGGCTCAAAGGCCTAATGAGGCCAACTCGCTTTAACCGGCGCTCCACGGGGAGCTTTGTAATCGATGTCTCTTCGGCCTGCCACCTGGCTCCCTTGTTCCGGATCTCCTGTTTGATCGCCTCAATTTCCACTGTCGCCGCCAAAACTGATGAGCTGAAAATGAACATGAAGAGAAAACTCGACAAAAGCGCAAGAAAATTCCGTCCGCTGCTCACTCTTGTGGTGGACATGGCATCTCCTCTTTCTCAATCTTAATTCGGGGTAAAACCAAGGGTTTCCGAGCCGGGTCCCGATTCGTTCATCGGCAGTAGAGCAAATAACGTACCGATTAAGACCTTTGTGAGGAATCAGGCAGCTATTTGGCACTAACCGGCCTTCGTTGTTTGCTGCTAGAGACGAAACTTTTGGCAGGTTGGTTTACAGGATCTTCGATTTTTACTCAAAAGAACTGGCGCAGCCAAGAGGTAAGATTCAAAAGGAGTTCATACCCGGTCAGATGTCAGACCACCCTCCGCGGGCACCGCTGCGTTCCTCGGATTTGGCGGTTGCCGGATCTCTCCGGCATTCTGTATTCCATATCCTACACCCTGTACTCCATGCCCTACACTCGATATCCGTCTACCCGGGTCCGTGATTTGAGCGTTTTTTCCCGTCACGAAGAGCACGCAGGAGGGGAGCGCAGCGGGGTGAAGGGCACGAAAAAAAACAAAAACAGCCGTGGAGTTCCCGGCATAAGAGTGCGGGCCGGACACGAAGAGAGCGACGGCCACGAAGGTCATTTTACGCGGCTGCATCAACGCGGCGGCCGGACCAGGAGTGGCGCGGGGACACGGAGACGCGGCGGCAAAATCCTCTCCGCATCACCTGCGCCTTGGCTTCGCGCAGCGCGGAAAATTTTCTTCCTCTCTGCATTTTGCCGTTTCCGGTTGCCCTTGGGACAAAAAATCCGGATGGAAACTAAAAGGCTTTTTTCATGTTTTCAAGCAGCAGGAGCATCGAGCTGTGGATACTCGAAAAATTTTCCTTTTTTCCCAAAATGTCGTCCGCGCTCTGGATGTATTCACCATCGACAAGTTCATCCGAACAATTTTGAATCAACGCGCGTACGCTATCTACCGATGATTCCAGGTGAAACTGAAGGGCGAGCACCCGGCCGCCGTTGGATGAGAATGCCTGGGCCGGGCAGGCTTCGCTTTCGGCAAGCATGGCCGCCCCGGGGGGAAGAGAGAACGTATCGCCGTGCCAGTGAAGCGCCGGGAATTCTTCCGCAAAGCCCCGGAAAGGCACGGATGCATGCCCTTCGGGCCTCAGGCTTACCGGGAACCAGCCGATTTCCTTGTACCTGTTGCGCACGACCCGCCCTCCCAGGACGTCCGCGATCAACTGTGCGCCCAGGCAAATACCGAGCACAATTT
>JBEKXG010000390.1:0-5114 GCA_049512295.1 Syntrophobacteraceae bacterium | reverse complement strand
ATTTTGCCCTTTTCAACGGCTTTCCCGATGAACCTCTTTTCAGCGGCAAGCCACGGGTATTCCTTTTCCTCGTATATGTTCATCGGGCCTCCCATTATCACCAGCCAGTCCAGGTCATCCGGGGCGGGAAGCTTTTCCAGCCTGTAGAGGTGGGTCACGGATATTTGCCAGCCCAGGTTTTCGGCCCAACCCCGGATATTGGCGAGCCCTTCGAACGGTACGTGCTGAAAGCAGTGCAATCTCATTGCCGTCTCTTTTCTAATAATCAACTCTGATATCCCTTATCTGGCTTCCGTATCCCGGGCGCCTGCGGCGATCCAGTTTTCGATCAAAGCAATCTCCTTTTCAGAGAGCCATGGGGGGCCGTCTTTTGGCATGCGGGGCGATGAAATTCCTTTGACCCTTTTCACGAGTTCGCTTTCGGCGGGGTTGCCCTTGACAATGACCGGGCCTTCCTTTGTTCCGGCGATAACGTTGGCGTAAGTCTTAAGCCGGAGGCCGGCGGCGGGACGGATCCCTGCGTGGCAGTTGAGGCATCGAGCGTGAAATATCCGGTCGACATCCGAGTAAGCAGGCGTTGCCTGCTGCGCGGAAACTTCGGATATGCAGATCATCAACGAGGCGGAAAAGAGCGCAAAGACGCACGATAAAGACCTTTTCATAGAGCCTCCTGGAGTAGATAGTTTCCGTCCGGAAACCACGGTTGAAACACTAACAGTTTCCGATAGTTTTTGCCGCAGCCACGAAGAATTTAAGGCGGGATTTTAAAAAGTGAATACAAATCGGGAAAAAAGGACTTGGCCGTGCACCCTTCGTCGGACTGGCCAAGACAGACCGCACACCTTCAGGCAACCAGGCCAGATTTGACCGCGACACAGCCGGGGGCACTTACCGCTGCTTCCTTCCGGACCTGACGGGGTTCGTACTCGTCTGTTGCGTGGTGTCCAACCGGCGCCAGAATTAGATACGGCCAGCTCAGCTCCGGGCCCTTCAAAAGGGGATTCAACCCCGCTGAAGCGGATCTCGGGCTACAGGGCACCGCTAGCTCCCCGTCTAGCACGGCCAAGAAGTATTTCCGGCACTAAAGAATTGCATACTAACACATTCGGCTGACAAATGCAAACCGGCCTTACCCGTGCAGGATGCCGGCCGCTCCCCGGTCGAGCAGCAGGCAGGAGGCCGCCCCGAGTCCAAGAAGTTCGCGAACCGTTTTCACGTTTCCCCGGCGCGAAAGATGCCACCATCCGCCGATATAGATCGGCCGTTCGGGATTGAACCGTTCCAGGGCAGAAGTGATTTGAGCGGCCAGGTATATTTCGCGCTCCTGCCAGCCAGGTTCACCGCCGGCGGGCAGGGTTTCGGGACAGGAAGGCCCTCCGCCGATCCTTCGCGCGGCCTGAGCGTACAGGCTGGAAGCAGAAGGCGCGGCGCTTTCGAGCTTCAGCAGCAGCTCGATGTTTGCGGCTGAAACCATCTCCGGCCAGGTCTCGATCCATCCACGGCTGAACTCGGAAGAGTCTACCGCCAAAAGATCGATCCCGGTTCTTTTGGCGTATGCGGCTGCGGCCCTGTACTCGTAGGGAATGCCAGTCTGGCGAAGAATTGAGACAATTTGCACGTGCTTTAAGGCGACGCCGTAGTCTATCTTCAGATTTCGGGACACAATCCTGAGGCGTTCGAGAAATATCTTTCGGAGTTCGGGTGCGCGCTCTTTCCTGAATTTCAGGGCATAAGGGCTGATTTCGACCATTATGAGGTCCGGCCTGTGCCGCTGCAGGAATGCGCGGGTCCTGGAAAACCCTTTTGGGTCGGAGTGAACCGTCCCCAGCAGGATCAGCCCGGCCGGCGACAGCGCTGAGCGCTCAGCCTCGCGCACCTGCGCGCTTGCGCAGGGGGACTCGGCATCGCTGGTGAAAGCGTTCGATTTCATTCGGTCGAGCATTCGGGGAAAAGGCAATCGAGTTCCTGAAAATGAGCAATATGGAGATCAGCCTTCAGGGAAGGGTTCTTGTAGCTCACAAAATGGACCCCGGTGGCCAGCGCGAGCGCCTCGTCCACCCTGGAGTCACCGATATAGAGGACGTGCTGCGGCAAGACCCCGAAGGCGTCGAATATTCTTTCCATTATTTCGGGATGGGGCTTGGGGTTTCGGACGTCCGAGGCGCACAGCACGAGGTCGAAATATTCCCTGAGGTTGAACTGGCGGAGAAGCTCGAGGGTGGAAACGGTGCGGTTTGTCGCCAGGGCGGTCCGAAAATGCTTCTGTGCGAGTTTGAGAAAAGACACCAGTCCTGGTTCGCGTCGAAGGTAGCCGTTGAACGGGCCGAAATCGATAGTCTTGAAGTATTGGAAGGCACGGTCGAAATCCTCGCCCTCCCCCCCCGTCAAGTAAATGAGGGATTCGCGCACAGGGTGCATGTGGATGTATTCGTGCTGGTCCGCCCTGAGGGGAGGCCGGCCGATAACTCCCATGATATGGGTGTAGAATTGAATATTGGCCTCTCGGGAATCGAAAAGGACCCCGTCACAATCGAGCGCGATCACCTTGAGGTTGCGGGCCTTGGAGACAAATACCTCTCGAGCGCCGTTATCGGTTTCTTTTTGCATGTATTCATCGGTCCGTGCGGGTTTTGTGTTTGCACTCCGGTTCAAACTTTACTTGCCGCAGATTAATTTTCATATTAATAATTAATAAATACAGAGAATTAATTGAACGTGCCGGATTAGAAGACGGAACGCCTCGCGAAACGTAGAGATTGATTCCCGAAATTCGCATCCTGCATCCTAGCTCAGTATGGGGAATCCGGAATGAAAAATCAATTCGATTATCTGGTCACAGGCAGCGGCATCGCTGGTCTCACCTTCGCTCTGAAAGCAGCACGAAGCGGATCGGTAGCAATTGTAACAAAAAAAGACAGACTTGAAACCAGCACAAATTACGCCCAGGGTGGAATAGCATCCGTTATTGGGCAGGACGACTCTTTCGACCTTCACGTCCAGGATTCCCTGAATGCGGGAGACGGCTTGTGTCATCCCGAAATAGTGGACCTTGTCGTAAGAACCGGCCCGGAGCGCATCCGGGACCTTGTGGAACTGGGGGTCCCGTTCAACCGTGCAGACGAGCCGAATACATTCGATCTGGGAAGAGAAGGAGGGCACAGCAGAAACCGGATTCTTCACGCGCAGGACATGACGGGCAAGGCTGTTGAAACGGTATTGATGGCCGCGGCGGAATCAAACCCGAATATCACAATTTTCGAACACCACATGGTCCTGGAACTGGTAATCCAGCATCATTCCATGAAAACCGGATCTTTTAACCTGTACCAGCAGGACATTTGCAGGGGAGCCTACGTCCTTGACACGGCCGCAGAGCAGGTCCACACGTTTGTGGCAAACGTCGTGCTTCTGTGCACCGGCGGGGCCGGGAAAGTCTATCTCTATACCAGCAATCCGGACGTAGCCACCGGGGACGGGCTCGCCATAGCCTATCGGGCAGGCGCAAAGCTGGCAAACCTGGAATTCGTACAGTTTCATCCCACTTGCCTCTACGATCCGACGGCGAAAAACTTTCTCATCTCCGAAGCGGTCCGCGGGGAAGGGGGACGACTGATAGACCGCCGTGGGCGGGCTTTCATGGAGAAATATCATCCGATGAAAGACCTGGCCTTCCGCGATGTGGTTGCGCGCGCCATAGATACGGAAATGAAGACGACGGGCGATGACTGCGTTTTCCTCGACATCAGCCACAGGGACGCCGATTTCATAAAGGAGCGTTTTCCCAACATCTACGGCAGATGTCTGTCGCTGGGCATCGATATCACCAGGGACCCGATTCCGGTAGTTCCCGCCGCCCATTACATGTGCGGAGGGATCATCACCAACTCATCGGGCCGGACCACGATCCAGAACCTCTATGCCCTTGGAGAGTGCGCCTGTACCGGGTTGCACGGAGCAAACCGCCTTGCCAGCAATTCGCTTCTCGAAGCCATGGTTTTCGCTCACGCTGCGGCCGAAGATTGTACCGCGCAAATCGGTGCCTGGCGAAAGCGCACTCTGCCCGATGTGCCCGACTGCTCTGCAAAAACGGCAAATCAGAATTCCGTAAACAATGAAATGGTGCTCATAGCGCACAACTGGGATTTCATCAGGCGGCTGATGTGGAACTATGTCGGTATCGTGAGGACGGACAAGCGGCTTGCCCTGGCATTGAACCACATCGTCCAGATAAGGATGGAATTAAAGGAGCACATGCCGAAAATCCCACTTAACAGCGACCTCGTTGAACTTCAGGGGCTTGTCCTGGTGGCCGAGCTTATCATCCGGTGCGCCGTTCAGAGAAAAGAGAGCCGGGGGCTTCACTTCAATGTGGATCATCCGGGCAGGGACGATGCCAATTGGCAGAAGGATACCGTGGTGATCAAGAATCCGGCGGAAGAGTTCCTTTCAACTGTGCCGTTCATGACAGATGAGCCCGCTTCCGATCAGGGGCAGGCTCTATCGTTTCGGCATCGATGATCGGTTCGGCGCGGGCCGAAGAGGGGGCATCGAGAAGCTTCGGGGCATTCGGGTTGTGTTCTATCCTCATAGTGAGCATTCCGCCCATTATGCTGATTTCGTAATTCTTGTCCGCCCTGTTAAACGAGTCCCCGAATCTTTTGAGCTGCCTTTTTGCCTTTCTGTATATGTAGACCATGCTTGCCGCAAAGAGTAGAAACATAATCATGAAGACCCAGCCGGGCGTCGAAATAACCTTGCCGATAAGCATGATTACCGCCATGATTCCAAAAACCAATAGAACCTGGAACCCGATGATCGTGTAGAGGTAATAGACGCCCTGGTCTATCGTGGGCGGGGCATCTTCCCCGCGTTTGGCCGCCTCGCGTTCCGGTTGTTCATTTTTTCTTCTGAATAAGCGGCGGAACCACATATTCTCAATGTTCCCCTGGTTGCACAAATTGCGCCGGGGTTTCGTCTGCATCGGCGCGGGCGGTAAGCAGGTGCGGAACGGGATTTTGGTTGAGGATCTGTTTGTTTATCCGGTGCTTCTCAATCTCCATCTGATTGTCGAGCATCTGCTTCGAGAGTCTATAGCGCAGGTAAATACCCCAAAC
>JBEKXG010000389.1:0-5118 GCA_049512295.1 Syntrophobacteraceae bacterium | reverse complement strand
TTTCCAGGAAACGATGGCCGAAGCCGGCTTGAATAAATACCTCTTCGAGATGGCAAACATCCGGAACCACGACTCGTGGGTACACAACGCCACACCCGATTTGGCCACCGCCAAGGCGAAGGATCTGGTCAGGATGGCTATCTCCAAGGTCGCCCTGCTCGAGCCGCTCCCGGAACCGGCGCTCAGCGTCAACCAGAAAGCGCTGGTGATCGGCGGAGGGGTCGCGGGCATGAGTGCGGCAAAAGCAATTGCCGACCTTGGCTACCCGGTACACTTGATTGAAAGAACGGGCGAACTCGGGGGCCAGGCGCTCAACCTCTACAGGACGTGGCGTAATGAGGAGATTCAGTCTTTTGTGGAGAATCTGACTGAATCGGTCAGTAAACATCCCAATATTACCCTGCACCTCTCGACCAGCCTGGTGAACGTGGAAGGTTTCGTAGGCAACTTCAAGACGACGGTCCAGAACGGAGGGCAACCTCAGGTCATCGAACATGGAGTCACCGTAATCGCAACGGGCGGTAAGCAATTCACGCCTGCCGAATACAGCTACGGTACTGACCCCGAAATCATTACGCACCTGGAACTCGACCGCCGGTTCATGCAGGGCGATCCAAACCTGAAGGCCATCAACTCGGCTGTCTTCATTCAGTGCGTCGGCTCGCGCGAACCCGAGCGGCCATATTGCAGCAGGGTATGCTGCACGCACTCCATCGAGAGCGCGCTGCAGTTGAAAAAGCTTAACCCGGATATGGACATCTATGTGCTTTACCGCGACCTAAGGTCCTACGGTGAGCGCGAAGCGCTCTACCTCGAAGCGCGAAAGGCGGGGGTCATTTTCATCCGGTTTGCCGCCGATGATAAACCGGGGGTCGTAAAGTCCGGCGGCAAGCTTCAAGTGACGGTAACCGATCACGTGCTCCGCAGACCGTTGATCCTGTTTCCCGACCTGCTCACTCTTTCGGCGGCGATTCTGCCCAACGAGGCCGAAACTCTGGGACAGTTCTTCAAGGTCCCGGTCAACGAGGATGGCTTCTTCATAGAAGCCCATGCAAAGTTGCGCCCGGTGGAGTTCGCAACGGACGGCGTCTTTCTGTGCGGCCTGGCTCACTACCCGAAGCCGATCGACGAGAGCATAGCGCAGGCGCAGGCCGCCGCGTCCAGGGCGACAACCATCCTGGCAAAGCAGACCATCCATTTCGCCGGAACGGTCGCATATACCTCTGTTCCGGACTGCAGCGCCTGCGGCACATGTGTGAACATATGCCCTTACTCGGCCCCCGCGTTCAACGACAAGACCGCAAAGGCGGAAATAAACCCGGCGCTTTGCAAAGGCTGCGGTCTTTGCGTGGCGTCCTGCCGCTCCGGGGCTATCAGGCTAAGCGGCTTTGCCGATGCCCAGATATACAGCATGATCGAAAGCGTCTAAGAAGACAACAGGAGCTATTGGACCTATAAGTTCAGAATCTCCCTTTAATAAAAAGGGGAAGCATAGCGCAGGCAGGAGAGAGCAATATGTCCGATCGGGAACCCAAAATAATCGCCTTTCTTTGCAACTGGTGCTCTTACGGGGCGGCGGACCTCGCCGGGGTAAGCCGGTTTCAGTATCCGGCAAATATCAGGATCATCCGCGTACCCTGCTCGGGCCGGATAAACCCGAAGTTCATCCTGGCCGCTTTAAGGCATGGCGTCGACGGGGTCTGGGTTTCCGGATGCCACCCCGGAGACTGCCATTATATAGAGGGCAATCTGTACGCAAGGCGAAAATTCGCTCTGCTAAAAAGCCAGCTCGAGTACACGGGCATCGTGGAGCCTGGCCGTCTTCATTTCTCCTGGATTTCGTCGGCTGAAGGGACCAGGTTCGCTGAAATGGCCCGCCATGTCGTTGAATCGGTAAAGGCGGCCGGGCCGGCGCAGCATTTTATCAAGAAGCAAGCTGAGGTGGCATAGATGCGAGCATATAGCGAGAAAATCAGAGAGGCGGCCAAACGGCTTCTCTCGGAAAAACGCGTGGACGCGGTGATCGGGTTCCGCAGGGGTACGGTTGCGTTCATGAACGAGCCGTTTTTGGCCAAGACCGAGGAGCAGGCGGACCAGTTTGTCTGGGACGGAAATTGCGGAATCAACCTGGCCAATTACCTGCCGAAAAGGACCGGTAATATCGCCATTGCAGCGAAGGGATGCGACTCGAGAAGTATCGTGATCCACCTGCTGGAAAACCAGATCGGGCGAGAGCAGCTCTATATTCTCGGGATTCCGTGCCAGGGCATGACCGATAAGCGCAAAATAGCCGACCGGCTCAACGGCAAACAGGTCCTCCAGGCCGAAGATACGGGCGACAAGGTGCGCGTATCCGGCCCTGATTTGGAGCAAACCTTCGAGAGAGCGGACTTTCTCCAGGAAAACTGCGCCATCTGCACGCACAAAAACCCGGTAATATATGACGAACTACTGTGGGAACCCGTAGAGGAGCAGCAGATCGACCGTTACGAGGACATCAGGAAAATCGAATCCATGCTGTCCGAAGAAAAACGGCTCTATTTCGACGATCTGGTCAAACCGTGCATCCGTTGTTACGCCTGCCGCAACGCCTGCCCCGCGTGCTACTGTCCCACGTGTTTCGTCGATGAATCAAAGCCGCAGTGGCTGGGAAAGACTACCGATCCGACAGACACGCGCACTTTTCATTTCTTGAGGGCATTCCATGTGGCCGGGCGCTGCACCGACTGCGGATCGTGCGAACGCGCGTGCCCGGTGGGAATAAAAGTGCGCCTGTTCACCAAGAAACTGGAAAAGGAAGTCAAGGAACTCTACGGCTATGAAGCGGGCGTGATCCAGGATCAGCGGCCTCCGCTGGATGCCTTCCGGCCCGACGATCCGGAACCCTTCCTCGACTAAGCCGGCGCGGGAGTGGACAGACCGCCGTCATGACAGATAGAGAAGGAACAGTCAATGCCTGATATCTACATCGCGAAAGGGAACTTTGTTCCCGGAGTAATCGAGCGGCTGATGGGCCGCTACCGGGTCTACGGGCCCGTCAAAAACGGCCGATGCCATGAATTTGCCCTGCTTAAGAACGCGGCGGAGGCGGACCTGGGTTTTAAGAATACACGCCTTTCACCCAAGGGGCTTTTTCACCCGCAGGCCGAACGGATGTTCGACTACAGCCTGGCAAATGGCGATCCGCAGGCCGCAATCCTCAAAGAGGCGCCAAAGGATTTCTCGCCTCGAGTGGTTCTTGGAATCCGGCCGTGCGACGCAAAGGCCCTTGAGCTGGATGACGCCAACTTCAACACCGAAACCATAAAGGACCCCTGGTGGGTGCAAAGGCGAGAGACGACTACCATGATTGGCCTTGCCTGCGACTCGCCTTGCTCGACGTGTTTTTGCACGTCGATGGGAAGCGGTCCCTACGATACCGCCGGCCTCGATGTGCTGCTCGTGGACGTTGGTGAAGGTTACGCCGCCGAAGTGCTCAGCGAAAAGGGCAAAAACACCCTCGAAGCCACCTCCGGCTGGTCATCGGTGACAAGCGCCATGCCACCCCTGGCTCATAAGAAAAGGGCTGCCGAGCAGAGCATCGCCAGCGCCTTCGACCCGGCCCCCATTGCGAAAAAGGAAATGCTCGATCTCTACAACTCATCGATCTGGGAAGAAGTCCAGTTCGCCTGCATTAATTGCGGCACCTGCACGTTTGTGTGCCCCACCTGCTGGTGTTTCGACATCCAGGACGAAGTATGCGCAGACAAGGGTGAGCGGCTGCGGATGTGGGATTCCTGCATGTTTTCGCTTTTCACGCTTCACGGCTCGGGCCACAATCCCCGCAGCCAGAAAACGCAGCGGGTGCGCCAGCGCTTCATGCACAAGCTCAAATATTATCAGGACAAGTACAACAGCGGCCCGGCCTGCGTAGGCTGCGGCCGATGCGTGCAGGCCTGTCCGGTTAATATCGACATAAGGCAAGTCGGCCGCCAGATGGCCTCGTCCGGCTGTTCGTGTCCGGCCTAGAGCCGTTTTTCGCTAATGGAGGAACAAAGGTGAACAACCCTTACCTGCCCTATCCGGTCCGAATCGATTCCGTAATAACGGAAACCGAAGACCGCAATTTGAAGACATTCAAGCTGGCCTTCCTTGATCCGCAAGACGAGAAGAAGTTCGCATACACACCCGGCCAGTTCGCAATTCTTTCGGTTGCCGGTCTCGGCGAAATCCCCATCGGGATCGCCACGTCGCCAACCGAGAAGGGGTTTATCAAATTCACGGTGAACAAGGTCGGAAAAGTGACCACCCACCTGCACAATATGAAGGGGGGAGAAATAATGGGGGTACGCGGTCCCATGGGCAACTGGTATCCCTGGGACCTTTTGGAAGGCAAAAACATCGTGATCATCGGGGGAGGGTTTGCCTTCACGACCCTTCGTTCTTCGATAGTCTACATGATCGATCCGGAAAACCGCTCGAGGTTCGGGAATATCGACGTTGTTTACGGCGCCCGCACTCCCGGCCTTCTTCTCTATAAGGACGAACTGTCCCAGTGGGAAAGGCGCTCCGACATAAACATGCATATAACGGTGGACAGCTCCAGCGACCCGAACTGGAAATACAACGTCGGCTTCGTCCCGGCGGTTACCAAGCAGAAGGCGCCGAGCGCCGAAAACGCCTACGCGATCATTTGCGGGCCGCCGATCATGATCAAGTTTACGCTGCCCGTTCTCACCGAGTTGGGATTTCCACCCGAGCGGATCATATCGAGCCTTGAGATGCGCATGAAGTGCGGAATAGGAATTTGCGGCCGGTGCAACATCGGGACCGAATACGTTTGCAAGGACGGTCCGGTATTTACGCTCGATCAGTTATCGAAACTGCCTAATGAATATTGAATGTGCAAGGAACTGTTGCATTCGCGCGGAATTCGAGTTAGAGTGAGCAACCACTGCCAAAAACGAACCTCGCTCCCATCCGCTGCATTTGTTTCAGAATTCCTCTTGGCCCCGCGAGCAGTTGTCCCCCCGCTTAGGGGCGTAAATTAGAATAGGCTCACAGGATAGAGCACACTTAGGAGAAGAAAAGAATGGAGCCATTGTTACTTACAAAGCGTGAAAAGCGCAAATTGGCGAG
>JBEKXG010000388.1:0-5121 GCA_049512295.1 Syntrophobacteraceae bacterium | reverse complement strand
ATTTGGTCCAAGTTCTGAGCCGCTCCGATAGTTTATCCTATATTCATGAAGACGCTATCCTGGCTTTGAATGGAATCGACGAAAGCGGCCACGAAGAGATCCTCAATGCTATCCAAAGCGAACAAGTAAACAATGAGATTAGTGTTCTGGCTTTGCTGGAGCACCTCCCATACGCCGAGGCGTTCGACTTTGCCGTGCAACTTTGGAGAGAGGACAAAGTTGACTCCTTCGAAATGTACGGGATTTGCCTGGAAGGAATAGGAGATGCCAGAGGGATTAAGGTCCTCAGGGAAATCTATCGAGAAGTCGACGTAGTTGATGATTCTTTGGAAACGCTAAGTCTGATTCATTGCGAAGAAATCCCTGAACTGCCAGAACTTCGCCGCAGAAGAGTGGAACATCAAGAACGCCAGCTCCGGCGTCGGAAGGAACTGGACGAAATGGCTGCTAAGGCTGCCCATAAAGAGGTTCACTCCCAATTTAAGGGTCGCCCCCCTGCCAAGGTCCTCCCTATGACGGTTGAAAAAGTTGGTCGGAACCAACCGTGCCCCTGCGGGAGTGGAAAGAAGTACAAAAAATGCTGCCTGATGAAAAAATGACGTCTCCGAAGATGGCGTGAGACACTGATTGCTGAAATGCCATCATCCCTTCTCCGGCTCGTGCTGATTAGTAATGCTCGGGGACTGCGACGGCGTAAACAGGAGAGATTGGAGGAGGCATAAGACTCCCTCGGAATTATTGCAGGAAAGGGGACGAGCAGGGTTATGATGAAATATGGAAACCAAGGCCGAGGGCCAATATCGAAAAAGATCCTCTCTGGGATAGGTCAAACCAGTAAGAAAAAAGTAATCGATTTGTCCCTGTTCAAAGAAGCCAGACTTAAAGCTGAAAACCTGGAGAAAACGATAATCACGAAGAAAGACCTTGCATGTCTCGATCCGTTGCATGCCATCTATGTGTACGCCCAGAATAAAATGTCCGTGTTCGCGGAGCAACTAGGTGAGTTTTCTGAACTTTCGAAATTGACAAATGCTCACGCTGATGTATATGACGAGTACTTGCCGTCTGGACCCCCCATGAGTCCTCTTACGGCTTCCTATTTCACTTGCTGGGGGTTCTTTGACTTAAGTGCAGGCATTAAGCGAGAAACGTTTGGGACGGTCACAATCGATGTATGCCGCTCGCTGGGAGTCCATAAAGACCTCATCACAGTTTTTGAGCACATGCAGAATTCCCGCATGGGCGTCTACCTGCACGAAGAGGTTTCCGGCAAGTGCGTCTTGCTGCGAGAGATAATGACCGATAGGAAGATAAGAGCCATTTCGGCAAGCGGCTACTTGGGGTCGCCGAGTCAGATCTGGTACGCCAGGATAATGCCGGAGCCCTTCCCGGAAACGAAGTACGGCTACGATGTTGTATTTACGACTCCATACGTCATTGGCGAGATGGTGGGGGAGAGATTTTTGTATGCGACCGAGAAGAATTGGGTGGCATTCTTTGAGAGAAACATTCTCAAAACCAATATAAAAGCCCCCATACAAGCCTATGAGTTCTTAATGAAGTATGGCCTGAACAAGAATTACTGGAATGAATACGTATTTGAAGCATATGTCAGCCATCGGCATGACATGATCATGCTTGCAGGATTCCCGGATATCGCCCTCAGCAGACCCCAGTCAAGTGAAAGTCAGGCAATGCGGGGAGAATAACCAGGGGGTGGCCACCCGATGTCCGCAGGCAGAAGGAAAGAAGAATGGCCTCGAAACGAAAAAGTGGGGACGAAACCCTCGACCGGGTCGATGATTTAATCCAAGAGATCCTCGTGGATGCTCACGGGGAGGATGAGCAATTGTGGGCTTTCTTACAGGCATTTGAGGATAACGTAACACTCCCCGCCGACGCATTCGTAATTGGAGAGCCGGTCACTGTGACCAGTTTCGATTACGACGGTAATGAGCGTCGCGGCCTTACAGCCGCATGCCATAAAGGGACGAAAAGCTACGAGGTTGCGCTTTCTGAATTGGTCTTTCCCAATGCCTCTGAAGGCGCCGAATATGTTGCGGCATACCGTGCATGTCTTGGTTTGAAGCCCGCTATTATCCAAGAGGGGGCGCCGGGGAAGGAGAAGCGTCACAGGGCGACTGCTGAAGATTTCGATCTCACCGGTACCGTGAAGCTGATTGTCCTGAGAGTAAAAGAGCGAGCGGCCCGATGCCGGATTCCCGGGACCGAAAGGGAAGTCACCCTGCGCTCTTCCGGCATCTGGAAAATGGTTCCCGGCGAGATCGTTACGGTGCGTCCAGGGAAACAATGGCGCTACGCTGGGCATCCATACCTTTCCGGTGAAGTCGAATCGCGCATCATCGACGTACCGGGCTTGGGACTAAGGCCCTTACGTCTCTACGATCGCGGCACATGGGACCCCGCTGACGAGTATCGGGGAGAAGAGGATGAACCTGTTCCGGAGTGGGCCGGGCCGATTATCGCTCGCGGGCCACGGCCGGCGTTCGAGATGGAGCTGGTTATCCCGGGCGCCGATCCTTCAGAGTTCGACGATCCGATCGTACGCTCCAACGAACTAAAGGCAGCCGGGAGCATTGCCGAGGCGCGTGAGTTGCTGCTGGAACTTCTGGCCGCAGACCTTCGCTGCCTCGATGCCCACGCTCATCTAGGAAATCTGGTTTACGAGGGCCTGCCGGAAGAAGGACTTCGCCATTATGAAATCGGTATGCGTATCGGTGAACTTAGCCTGGGTGAAAGCTTTGACGGCACACTCAACTGGGGGTGGATCGACAACCGCCCATATCTGCGGTGTCTGTACGGCTACGGGCTTTGTCTGTGGCGTCTAAAACGTTTTGCCGAAGCAGAATGCGTCTTCCGGCGGATGCTATGGCTCAATCCATCCGATAATCAGGGAGCGCGATTTCTTCTGGAAGGTATGGAAGAATTGCGAGGAGGCGATACCCAATGGAAAAAGAAGGTGGGCTGCGTTTCTGCGGCACCGGTGTGAGTGCTGCCGAACTTGAAATGATTCGGGACACCATCGGCGATTGCGCCGGATTGAGTCGCACGGAATTGGCGAACACTGTTTGTGAATTGCTGGATTGGCGACGTCCCAACGGGTCTCTTAAGGGACATGAATGCCGCCTGTTTCTGGAAGAACTGGAGACCAAGGGTATCTTGCGGCTGCCGGCGAGCAGAAGCAACGGGCGCAGATCCACCGTGGGGGCGACGGCTGTCGACGAAGGCAGCACAGTGCTGCCCGCCACGTTCGCCGGGAAGCTTTGCGAACTGGGGCCAGTGACGCTGGAACTTGTTAAAACCCGGCAGCAGCAGCGTGAGTGGCGCGAATGGGTGGACCGCTATCACTATCTTGGGTGTAAGGTTCCGTTTGGGGCCTACTTGCGCTACTTTGTCCACACAACACGCCCGCAGCCCCGGAGGGTGGGCTGTTTTCAGCTCAGCAGCCCCGCCTGGAGGATGGCGGCGCGAGACCAGTGGATTGGCTGGGATGATGCCCAACGATTGCTGGGCCTTCAGCGCATTGTCCAGAATAGCCGGTTCCTGATCCTGCCGTGGGTGAGGATTCCCTATTTGGCCAGTGCGGCGCTCTCTGTTCTGGCACGTCGAGCGGGAGGCGATTGGGAGGCCTGCTATGCCGTCAGGCCGGTTCTTATGGAGACCCTGGTAGACCCTGCGCGGTTTCAAGGCACCTGCTACCGGGCTGCCAACTGGATTCATCTTGGGCAAACCACCGGGCGTGGACGCATGGACCGGGGACATGAGCGCCACGGCGCATCTCCCAAGGATGTCCTGGTCTACCCCCTCTGCCGCAAGGCCCGAGAAAAACTGCGGGGGGTATGAGCGATGGGACTCGCTGCATTGAGCCTTCCTGCTTTGCTGGAAAAATGGAGTTTCGTGAGATGGCCCACAAGGCTCTCGATGAATGGATAGACACCTTTCATGGTAGTGACCGTGGACGGCGCCATGGTTCCAACATGCGAGTCGGCTCCCCGAAAAAGCAAAAGAGGTCCAGGCCGATATCAGGAGGTCAAAGGCTTTCGTATCTATCTTCTCGGTCCAGGGCGCCGAATACTTCACGTGGCAAGTTGGCATCAAATCCAGGATGAATTCTGAGCGCATTCACTATCTCGACGACCTGGATAACGGCTTTCACATCGGAAGCGGCGCCATGGAATCGGCCAACAAATACATCTCGCACACCCGTATGAAGCGCTCCGGCGCCTGGTGGCAAGTTCCTTCAGGCAACGCTATGCTTAGGATCCGATGTGCCATGTGTAACGGCACATTCCAGCAAGTGTTTGAAAGATACACCAGGGGCAATTCTTGATTTGCACCACTCAACAAACGGGGTGCGCACCCGATACAAGTAAAACTCCGGGGCTTTTTATTTCATTTGGCGGATCGGGTGACGGGTCTATCTGTCATCCGATCCGCCATTTTCTTTTCTCAGGCCGGGGCTTTCGCAGGGTGGGCAAGCACAATCATAAAAAGGCTTGAATTAAAGGCCTTACACAGGCGGGTCGAATTTCAAAGCCCATTGCATATCTTCTCAGCCGTTGTTTCGGCTACCTTCATCACGTCCTCATGCGCTTCGACTTCTCCCGGCTCATTAACTCCAAAGGCACGGATGAGATGACGCTCAGCGAAGCCGTAGGCTTTGAAGAAGTAATCGAATTTTCGGAATATTTCGGGAAAGCTGTTTCGGTCTGCATTATTTTGGGCGAGAATGAGTACAAACTTCTTCCCCGGCGACAGGCGTGACTTCTTAGGATTGGTTATGAAGTCAGGCACCAGATACGAGAATGTGCGGTCGAGAAAAGCCTTCATTTGACTTGAGACATCCCAGTAGTAGACCGGAGAGGCCAGTACCAGAACGTCCGTTTCTCGAACCGCCTCGAGAACTTCGGTCAAGTCGTCTTCAAGGATGCATCTATCGAGATTCGTCTTGCACGCCATGCACCCTTGACAACCCCTGTATTCGAGATTGTTCAGGGTGAAGGTCCGAATTTCAGCCCCGAGCCTTCCGGCGGTGTCGCAGAATCGATTTGCGATGGTGGCGCTATTTCCCTTTTCCCGTGGACTGCCAAGTAAGCATAC
>JBEKXG010000387.1:0-5155 GCA_049512295.1 Syntrophobacteraceae bacterium | reverse complement strand
ATTTCGATCACAGACTACTTTTTCTTGAACCAGTACGTTCTTATTCCCGAAGAGAATGAGTGCTCATCAGACTCCATCATTTTACGTGCTCTTGTTGCCATCAAGTATCGTGCTCCCTCTCACCTGGGTCAGTATGGAGCCGGTGATCGATCCGACGCAGGCAATTTCGCTGGTGAAGATGCTACATCCTTTTGTGAGTCACTGGAAAGTTGGGAAATTGAACTACAACCAGGAGGTAAGTGGGAAGGTGGACTGGCCCGGCTTCAAAGCAGATGTAACGTCAATCCTGAATAGTCTCGGGGCTGATTACTATCTGAAGAACAGCCTCAGGAACCTTTGATCGCAATGGCGGCTCTCCTGTTTGTTCTGGAGGGCCGCGTCAGCCGAAATCCAAATTGTCTTCGGGGATGGAATTCCCGGTTTTCTACCGTAAGCTAATCCCCGCCTGAAAACCCCCTTTAAAGCTCCCACTGGCTGGCCGTGGTTTCCGGATGGGGGAAGGGAGGGCACGGGAGATCGCCGTTTCATTGGATTATTAAATGCGATGAGATTTGGACTGCTGACTGCTTGCCGACCTGCTTGTGTTTTCTGATGTTCCGATATAAGGTGAACTCAAAATAACTCAATGCTCCTGCCCTCCGACCTTTTTGAAACCAGAAAATAAGGAGTATCTATGCCAGCCGGCTACACGCATATGATGGTAAGCGACAGAGCTCTGGAGGCGGTAAAGCAAGGCAAACTGATTGATGCCCCACTGCTCGGCAGCCTCTTCGAAAACTCTCATTTCACTCAGCTCGGCTCGCTTGGGCCTGATTACCCTTATCTTGATCTCCTACAGCCAGGCCAGAAGAAATGGGCCGACCACATGCATTACGATCACACCGGTGACATCATCAAGACCATGGCTGAACAGCTATTAGAGCGAATCCGCAGCGGATTTGAAGCGCCAGGGTTCATCATTCCTTTCAGCTGGCTGCTCGGATACATCTCCCACGTCACTGTGGATATCGTTGTCCATCCGGTCGTTATGGGCATCGTCGGGTCTTATGAGGGCCACGAAGCGGAACATCGTTACTGCGAGATGATTCAGGATGCTTTGATCTATAACCACGTCCGGAATGGAGCAGAGATCGAGCACAGCGGGCTGCGGCGAGTTTTAAGACAATGCTCGGACCCGGGTGACGATGACAAAATACATCCCGCCCTGCGTGACTTCTGGAGCGGTGCCTTGGAGTCCATTTTCTCCCAGGATTACGCAGCGGGTGAGCCTCATATAGATGAATGGCACGATGAGTTTGAGGATTTTCTCGGTCTCGCATCCGAACTGCCTACCTTTATCGGAAAGCTTTTGGACCGAAGTCACAAGTTCACCTACCAGAAGAGTTCAGAGATCTCCGATAATGACCGTCAGAAATTCTGGAATCACGTGCCGCTGCCTAACGGGAATTTCGGGCAATATACTCAGGACGTATTTCCCTGGGCTGTCCGGTACGTGAGCGAAAAATGGGTGTCGCTCTCTTCGGGGCTTTTAGCAGGCGACATAGACGATTTTCTGTCGAGCATAAGAAATTGCAATATGGACACTGGTGCCGAATATTTGAGCGAATACTGGGGGGTGCCTGCATGAAATCAAGAATTCTTCTCATAGTGATCCTCGCCAGTTTCCTGATTGCCTCGTGCGGGCATTCCGGACCCGTCCAGGCCGACCCGCAGGTTTCGGTTCTTGAGGAGTACTTGATCGATTTTTCTAAAAAGATCGAGGGTTACAAACTAAAGGGCGGGACGCTGCCGGCAGATTTGGATTCCGAAAAGTTCTTCGCAATATTGTCCAAATATTACCCCAGGCAAGACATGATTCAGGCTGTCCTAGAATACCCAGTGAAGGTCCATGCGGAGGGTGATGATTATGTGCTGACACTGTGTGACAAGGACTCTAAATTCATTCTTCTGAGAGACCTCGGAAAGACAACGGACAAAGTCGACTTCCGGTACTGGGCTGAGGGAAAACAGGTGGAGTGCAATTAGAGCTAAACCAGACGCAAGGACGGTCATTCAATAATTTGACCCCATGAGAACCCATCCTCTCGCATATGTTTCTGGCTGGCCGTGGTTTCCATATAGGGTAAGGGAGGGCATGGGAGATATGTGAATTCTCAAGTTTCCAAAATGGCGGGAGAAATTTCCGATTGCAGGCAGCTAGTCGTGAGTTTAAAGCAGAAAACTGGCCGTTCGCGCCGGCAGATGATTAGGCGCGAAAGCGGCCATCGTGTTCTTCAGCAACACGGTCCTGTGCGCATGCAAGATGCAGATCACTCCTCCGGCGATTTTTCGCTTTTGACATCTTCCAAAAGAAATCGCGCTTCCTGATTATCGGATGGATTGAGCCATAGCATTCGTCGGAAGACGCGTTCTGCTTCGGCAAGACGCTTTAGACGCCACAGGCAAAGCCCGTAGCCGTGCAGACACCGCAGATATGGGCGGTTGTCGATCCACCCCCAGTTGAGAGTGCCCTCAAAGCTTTCACCCAGGCTAAGTTCACCGATACGCATACCGATTTCACAATGGCGAAGTCCTTCTTCCGGCAGGCTCTCGTAAACCAGATTTCCTAGATGAGCGTGGGCATCGAGGCAACGAAGGTCTGCGGCCAGAAGTTCCAATAGCAACTCACGCGCCTCCGCAATGCTCCCGGCTGCCTTTAGTTCGTTGGAGCGCATGATCGGATCGTCCAACTCTGAAAGATCGGCGCCAGGGATAACTTGCTCCATCTCGAACGCAGGCCGTGGCCCCCGAGCGATAATTGGCCCGGCCCACTCCGGAACAGGTTCATCCTCTTCTCCCCAATACTCGTCAGCGGGGTCCCATGTGCCGCGATCGTAGAGACGTAAGGGCCTTAGTCCCAAGCCCGGTGCGTCGATGATGCGCGATTCGACTTCACCGGAAAGGTAGGGATGCCCAGAGTAGCTCCATTGTTTGCCTGGACGTACCGTGACGATCTCGCCGGGAACGATTTCCCAGATGCCGGAAGAGCGCAAAGTGACTTCCCTCTCGGTCCCGGGAATCCGACATCGGGCCGCTCGCTCTTTTACTCTCAGGACAATCAGCTTCACGGTACCGGTGAGATCGAAATCTTTAGCAGTTGCCTTGTGACGCTTCCCCTTCCCCGACGCCCCTTCTTGGATAATAGCGGGCTTCAAACCAAGCCATGCACGGTATGCCGCAACATATTCGGCACCTTCAGAGCCATTGGGAAAGATCAATTCAGAAAGCGCAACCTCGTAGCTTTTCGTCCTTTTACGGCATGCGACTGTAAGGCCGCGACGCTCATTACCGTCGTAGCCGAAGCTGGTCACTGTGACCGGCTCCCCAATTACAAATGCATCGGCGGGGAGTGCTACATTATCCTCAAATGCCTGTAAGAAAGCCCACAATTGCTCATCCTCCCCGTAAGCATCCACGAGAGTCTCTTGGATTAAAGCAGCGACCCGGTCGAGGGTTTCGTCCCCACTTTTTCGTTTCGAGGCCATTCTTCCTGCCTTTATAATGGTGGAAATAAGGTCCGAGCCGGTCTGCTTGGCTTCATACCAGATGTCCGCATTGAATGGCATTCTTGAAAAGGTTTCAATACACTGTTTTGAGCTACCTCCTTCCGGCACGACTGGGAACTTGTCGCCGGAGATTCAGTGCGGTATATCTTCCCTCGTCCCCCATTCGCCCATTAAATTTGCCCATATTCATCATGATTTTACGCTCATTTCTGAGGAGCAATCAATGACTCTGACCAAAGCCCAAATTGTGGAAACACTCTTCGCCAAGAACATCTTCACCAAGAACCAGTCAGCCCAGGTCATCAACACCCTTTTCGAGCTGATTAAACAGTCCCTGGAAAACGGCGAAGATGTTCTCATCACCGGGTTCGGGAAATTCTCCGTGAAAGAAAAACAGCAGCGTATAGGGAGGAACCCCCTGACGGGCGAGCCGATTACTCTGCCACCCAGGAAAGTGGTGACATTCAAGTGCTCCAACGTTCTGCGGACCGCAATGAATGGGGGAGGGTGACCAAGGAGTTCACATTCCGAACCCAAAGAAAAATCAAACTTTCGAAGGAAGTGCCAACGCCTCCCCAAGAATTCCGATGTAAACAATATGGCCAATGTTGTTTGAACCTCTACGATGCTTACCAGACGTCTGCAACTGATGAGGACATCGAGCTTTGGGCGACAGAGGGAAGGGAAGACATACTCGAATGGGTCAGTTTCATCCCGGTTGGCAAAGACGAATCAGGTAAGACTCATTATGTTTACGACATCTGGATCAGCCCAAGAACAGCGGATTATGTGGTCCGCTGCCCGTGGCTGAGGAAACTTCCCAAAAAGGACAAATACATCTGCCGAATTCAGGAAGTGAAGCCCTCGGTATGTCGAAATTTCCCCATATCGAGAGAGCATGCAGGCAAGAAGGGTTGTCGAGGTTTTGTGGACGAATAGTTGTTTTGAGGAGTCAACAAAGCCACTGTCGTTTACCCCCAACATTCTCGTCATCAACGGCTTGCATATTTCAGCCGGCAGGTCTATTCCCCATTTTGAGTCGCTTTAGATCGGGTTTTTCCAAGAGGATAAAGTTCCTGAAGATCCCAAAGGCCTTGAATCGCTCTTTCCCAAACTGAACCTCATATGTGCTGAACAGGATGTAGTCTGTTCTGACGGTTTGGCTGCTCATCACACCTCCCAGTATACCACCCAGAATCGTGCTCAAGAACTGGTCCTGAGGGTCTTTCATTCTTTTTTGAGATTCCTTCATGACGTACTGGCGGACATAGTTGCTGAGATCATCCTTGGACGGGTTCGTGTAGACCATCAGGCCAACAAGAGCCACTAAAGCTATTATAATTGCAGAGGATTTCATGCTTTTTCCCTGTCACCCCTGCTGGTCGAGGGAACATGTCGTAATATGGGTTGCCCCGGCGCGTCCATAATGTTGCCCATGATGAAGACACCTCTGGGAAGGCTCATAAAATTAACCCATCCCACGAATTCATCTCTCCTGATCAGGGCTTGATGTAAGCGGTCAGCCCAATGGTAACCGGTTTGCCGTTTACCTCGGCTGTAGTAGCGGTATTCCCATGCGTACTCGCTACAACGAGGGTCTTGCCGGATGA
>JBEKXG010000386.1:0-5155 GCA_049512295.1 Syntrophobacteraceae bacterium | reverse complement strand
CGAGAGACAATTGAATTGTTCCGGAGGGAAGCGGCGCTTGCCGCACAGGAACGCAGGGAAGATGACCGCCTTGAATGGCAGGCAAAGCTCGAAGAAACTCAAGAACTGGACAGACGATTGCAACTCGTCCAGGAGGGTTATCATGAGGGGCCGGAGGGGGGAGACAGTGACTTTCGCATTCTCACTCCATGGAAATCGAAGAAAGAGCGCCCCAAAGGCTGGGACCCCGATCTGGACGATGGCGTAAAGGTGAACATAGAACCATTACAAAAAGCCGGCGTGCTTCGCATTACAAAGGTGGTCTGAAGGTGATTGTCGATGCAATCATAGCCCAATTCCAACAGCGGTTTGAGTATGAGAAGCGTGCTCAGGTATGCCTCTGGTTCGACGAAAAAGGGGAATTCTCGCGCGTTCTTCCGGCAATTCGTGATTTCCTTGGCCAGATGAAGAAACCTCCTTTTGTTCTGCTTGAGTATGATCCAGAAACGTTTCATGGGCAGATCTGGATAAAGCATCAAGTCTATAAGGAGACCCATATCCTTCCGGCGGGGGACCGAGCTAAAAAACGTTTTGTGGTTTACTTGCCTCTATCTGAGGAGCGGATGGAGAGACCCGACGAAAACGGCGAGCATCACCTTGAGTTACTTACCGAATACGGAATTGCCGGATTAATATGGCAAATTGGCGGGAAGCGACCCACCCTCTTCTCCTTCATTCGTCAGATTGGCATAGGCCTACCGGAAAATCCGTCTGATCAGCGCAAGCTTTGGGATGGTGGTCGCGACTCCCTGTTATCGAAATACGTGTCCAGGTTTTCCAATAGGCCGGCTGAGTTCTGGAATGTTTTGCTCACGCCTGAAATGGCTCAGACAAGACTGATTGGCGATGTGGACCAGACCATTTTCGACTTGGCATTTGACCCTGACTCTGGACTGGCAAACCTCCAGAACCAGGGATTCCTTAGAGAGTTCTTGAATACCGTCCGTGAGCAATATGGTTTTGATGCTCCCATGAAAGATCCAGCGGATTGGATTCAAGAATTCGTCACCGTATTAGCTTTAACGGAGACCTTTCTTGCCTACGGAGAATCACCGGAGTTTCCTTTTATTGACCGACTCCCCGCGCTGACTTTGCGGGAGCGCCATGTACAGCTTCTCCGCCGCTGGTTGCGCGACGCAGAAAACAGACCTGTCTGGGACCGCTGGATCACTGAAGTGGAGGCGAAAATAGATTTATCGTCTTGGGCTTCTGATCGCGAGGGGCTTTCTTTTGCTTTCCCCCACCTCGTGAAACTGCGATGGGACAAGATGCTGGAAGGTTTCGAACCGGCCTCCGCAAAGCTATCCGATGTGACCGAGTTCTTTGAGAAACACAGTTCCACGCTCCAGAAAGAAGTCGAGTTTTCAAAGTCCAGTCACATTTCCGCCGGCCCGTGGCATGTGCTAACTGCCCTCGGCCGTCTATTGACATTGATACAGGATGCTAAAGAACAAATCAACAGAGCGGAAAGCACAACTGGTCTGGCGAACATTTATGTGGAACTTGCTCCGAAAGTGGATGGCCTGCATTTGGATCTTCGAAGGCAGACATCCGAGCATGAACTTCCCACCATCGGCCTGGTTGCGGATAGAGCCTATGCAGATTATGCGAACATTCTCAATCAGAGATTTTTCGAAATGCTTTCGGCTCAAGATGTCGCAGATGTTCCCGGAATCATGCCGGTAAAGGAGAAGATCCAAACAGCTATTTGGCATGCCAAAGGCAAGAGAGCGGTACTGATCGTCGATGGCCTACGGTATGATTGCGCACATGCAATTAAAGAAGCACTTCCCGGCTTTGAGATAAAAATCAGTCCACTCCGAGCGATGTTGCCGGCTGTGACCCCGATTGGTATGACGGCCCTGCTCCCCCTTTCCGATAAGGATGTAAAGCTTGAGCACCATGGTAACAATATCCGTCTCATGGTAGGTGGGAAGGACATGAGCCAGCGTGAAAACAGGCTCGACTACCTGATCGAGTTTGGGGCCGATTGTCATGACATAGGTAAAATCGAAGAAACTGACAAACCACCGAAAAAATTGGGTGACCTCCTGGTAGTATTTGGACATGAGGCAATCGATCATATCGGGCATGGGAATGCTGACGTGCTCATCAGGCATTTACACCTTGAAATTGAGCAACTGGCCAGACTGATCCGGAAACTCCACAAATGGGGTTATCCTACCGTTCATGTCGTGACGGATCATGGATTCATATTGGTTGATCCAGATCGGCTGCCCCCGGAAGTCACTTGTAAAGAAGAGTGGTGCTATGTCCTCAAGGAGCGCTTTGCACTTATACCAGCGCATGCGGATATCCCCCCCAAGTCCTTTCCATTTGAGTGGGATGAGAGGGTGCGAGTTGCGGTTCCACCGGGGATGGCCTTTTTTAGGAGGGAGAAAGCCTTTTCGCATGGCGGGGCCACTCTTCAGGAGATGATTATCCCCCATCTGATCTCAAGGTCTCACGCGAAGAGGCAGAAGTCGTTCAATATTGAGGTCGTTATATCCAGCGACATGTTGGTGCAGGGAGTTGTCAAAGTTACATTGCGTGCCGTGGCAGAGGATGTAAATCAGCCGCTCCAAACAGAACTGTTCGCAGGGGCCAAAAGATCTATCATTTTGAATGTCCTGCGTTCAGATGAAACAGGAATGAAGATATCCGTTCTTGCGGGCGGAAAGCCCAAAGAGGTCCAGTTGGATCTTCTTCAGAATAAAGAGCAAAAGGTAAGTCTTTTCTTCGGAACGTCTTTAAAGTTCCAGACAGGAGAGCTGCTTGACCTCGATATTCGGGACGCCGAAACCGGTGAGCAGTTCCCACCCGGGGGGCTCAAGCTGACAATAGGGCGAAACATGTAACTGAATGGGAATACCTCCGTGAGCGAACATATTGTAATGGATGAATTGGACTCCCTTGCCGGAGAGGCATTTCCCGGACTTGTCGTGCGCAAAGACCTGCTCCGCAGAATGCGTACGGCATTTAGCGTCCCGGCGTTCGTAATCGAATTTCTGCTCGGCAAGTACTGTGCCTCAACCGATAACGACATGATCAATGAGGGGATCGAATTTGTCAGGGAAACATTGTCCAGTAAGTATGTTAAGCCAGATCAACGGGAAGCCGTCAAATCCAGCATCAAGCAATACTCATCTTATGAGATTATTGACAAGATATCGGCCCGGCTTGTTGAAACTCATGATAAATACTGGGCTCGTATTTCCAACCTCAACCTGGACTACATAAATATTGATGAGAATGAGTTGCGGCAGCATGACCGCCTTCTCCTCGGCGGTATTTGGGCTGAGGTTGAACTGACCTATGATGAAACCTTCGTTTTTAAAGGTGTCAATCGTCCTTTTTTTCTGAAAAGCATCCGCCCGATCCAGCTTTCAAGCCTCGACATGAAAGGTTTTGTTGAATCGAGAAAAAAGTTTTCTCGCGATCAGTGGCTTGACCTTCTGCTCCGATCAATGGGTTACGAGCCGACTGATCCGTATTTCACAAGCCGTCGCAAGCTCCACTACATGCTCCGCCTCCTCCCATTTGTCGAGAAGAATTTCAACCTGGTTGAACTCGGCCCACGCGGGACAGGCAAGAGCTTCGTATATCAGCAATTGAGCCCGTATTGCCATCTTGTCTCAGGCGGCCAAACGACCACAGCGCAAATGTTTGTTAATCTCGGTTCCGGCCAGCGCGGTCTCGTGTGCCTTTGGGATGTGGTTGCGTTCGATGAAGCGGCAGGGATCAGATTCACTGACCGGAACGGCATAAACATCATGAAAGGCTACATGGAGGACGGTGCTTTCAGTCGTGGCAGGGACATTATCACAGCGGAGGGGTCGATAGTATTCGTAGGCAACCTGGATGGGGATATCGAAACGATTATCAGGACTTCTCACCTTTTTTATCCTATGCCCAAGGAAATGGACACGGCGTTCTACGACCGAATACATGCATACATTCCGGGATGGGAGTTCCAAAAAACGCAGGACTCTCTTTATACGAACCATTTCGGTCTTGTTACCGATTACCTCTCCGAAGTCTTTCGGGAGATTCGCAAGAAAACTTATGCGGACTATGCCGAACGTCATTTCCGATTTGGACCTCATCTTGGGGGCCGGGATCAAAAGGCCGTCAGAAAAATTGTTTCTGGTTTGATCAAAATACTTCACCCAGATGGTGAGGTGACAAAGGGTGAGATTGAGGAATACCTTACGTATGCCATGGAGATGCGCCGCAGAGTCAAGGAGCAGCTCAAGAAAATGGGTGGGCTGGAGTACTGGGATACCAGCTTTTCTTTCATTGACCGTAAATCTGGTCAGGAGAGTTTCGTAATAGTTCCGGAGATGGGGAGCGGCACAATCATTCTCGAAGGAACTCTCCCGGCCGGAAGTGTCTATACGATCGGGACTGACGTTGGAGATCGACGGCTGGCTTTATTCCTCATCCAGACACAGATGAATCGAGGGTCAGGACGCATCATTTCTCTCGGCAGTTTATCGAGTAAAATGAAAGAAGCGATAAAGACTGCGGAGGCATACCTCAAGGCGAATTTACGTCATCTCGGAATTGACCATGACATGAAAGCATATGATTTCTCCATTCAGGCGGTGAATCTGAATCAGGCCAAAGAAGGTGCAGAGACAGCCGTGGCCTTTTTCGTTTCGATGGTATCTTCGATTCTTCAGAAGCCAGTGACCGAAAGGACCGTCATTTTGGGTGAAATGAGCGTTCAGGGGATGCTGATAAAAGTGAATTCTCTGCCTGAACGGATGCAACTTGCGGTTGAGGCCGGTGCCAAAAAAATTCTAATTCCCAGCGAGAACAAGCGAGATCTGGCCGATGTCCCTGATGCGGTTTTAACAGCGATTCAGTGGCAATTTTATGATTCTCCTACTAAATCTGCTATCATTGCTATGGGATTGCAGTAGAGATCGAGCTATACCTCTGACAAATCGTGGTAGGGCTCTCCAGTTCACTCCTTGTAGTTAATCCTTCCTTGTGCGGCGTACCCCCATGTACGCCTCCGCGCAAACCGTCGATTTGCTTGCCAGGACGAAAAATCCCTCCTTCCCAAACCGGAAACTGATATTGCTTCACCAAGAATATAGAATTCAGG
>JBEKXG010000385.1:0-5164 GCA_049512295.1 Syntrophobacteraceae bacterium | reverse complement strand
AACATGGAGCATCACGACTTCGGTATTATCAGGAGGCAGAGCCTGACTCACATAAGTTACGGTTTCCAGGGACTGGTAAGACCCGTCAATTACGAGCAGCACTCTATTTTTCGAGTTGTCCATTGTTTCCCCTTTTTCCGACTGAATCCGATCCGCCAATAAACCGGGTTGTGCGAAGGTCCGTAACAGTATGGAGAGAACTGTCTTCCATGTCAACCCGTAACAAAGATGACACCCGTAACAAAGATGACCTCCGGAATTAAAAGGGCCTCTTCAGACATTGAGTGCAGTTTTGGCCCTTTATTTCTTATTATTGTAGTTTCCGAGGTTTCTTTTCCGGGCAAAATAATTATGTTACTTACTGTCAGTTCGTTGTCAACATTGGCTCAGGTGGACCTGGTTCGGCAGATTGTGCTTTGAGTAAAGGGGCAGGTTCACTTCTCATATCGCCGCTCATAACAGCGGAAGATAGCCGCACCACAGTCATTTTTGAAAGGAGATTGGTTTAATGATCCACATGTCAGAAAAAGCGGAAGACGTTTTAAAGGATTATTTCAAGGAAAAGCAGATCGCCCCGATCCGGATTTTTCTCCAGACCGGCGGCTGAGCGGGTCCGTCCCTGGCGATGGTTCTGGACGAACCGAAACAGAGTGATGACGTATATCAAATAAACGGCTTTACAATGCTGGTCGATAAGGACCTTCATGAGAAAACCAAGGATATTACCGTTGATTATGTCTCTTATGGAATGGGTTCCGGCTTCCGGGTGGCATCCGAATTACCGGTTGTCGGCGGTGGCGGCGGCGGCTGTTCGCCTTCGTGCAGTTGTTAGCGCGCGACCGCTACTATAATGCTGCAGTTTGTAGAATCAAGAACGGGGACGACAAGTCCCCGTTCTTGATTTGAGTTCCGACTTGTACTTACCTGCCGACCATGGCCGTGTCCTCCACATAGCTTAACAAATGGGCATCACCGCAAGCCCGATTGCAGCAGCGGTGACGAGCCTTCTTGCGATGTCCTTAAAGGCCGGGTTTCACGCTAACCCGTTCGATATTCTTTGTGTTACCATTGCCTCAACCGCTTCCATCAAAAATGAGCTTGCTCGTGCTTGATGTTCGGTTTTGAACCGCTGCGGGAGACGATCCCGGAAATCGGCTGGACCTTTTGATGCTTTAAATCCTTTTCTAATAACTGATGTCCAGAGGGCAGAGAAAGACGAGAAGGTCGGAACACTCTACGAAACACTGGTGAAGCAGGGCTTGAAAGCTCGACTGGAGATGCAGAGCCTGGTGACAGGGCAGTTTGCTGTGGGTCTTGACTTCTTCCCCGAAAAACCTGCCGCCTATGTCGGCGCAGAAATTCGTTATGTTGAAATTCCAACCATTCAAACGAGCCTGC
Organism: Syntrophobacteraceae bacterium; assembly: GCA_049512295.1. Taxonomy (GTDB): domain Bacteria; phylum Desulfobacterota; class Syntrophobacteria; order Syntrophobacterales; family Syntrophobacteraceae; genus SbD1. The sequence goes on along the minus strand of JBEKXG010000385.1, from coordinate 3,766 downwards.
AGGCACTGTCCAAGACCATAGAGAAACTCCCCGTGGATGAACTGGCAAATAAGCTGGTGCTATCCATTGAAGGGATCGAAAAATTCATAAACTCTCCCGATTTGAGGGAAGCCGCCGAGGTTCCACTGTCAGCCTCTTTGCACGATGAGCACGGGAACCTTCGTCTCGTTATGAATGACTCCATAGGCAACGCTGCCAAGTACTGCGGCTGCGAAAGCACTTCTGCCTTGGGAACCCATAACAATGAGATCTACCTTTGATTTTTCAGCCTCTTTAACAATATTCTCAACAGGGTGCCCTGTCCTTATAACAATCTCTGATTGGGCGCCGCTTTTATCACACAGCTTCTTCATCTCTCCGGCATATCCTTTGGCGGCCTCGCGCAGATAATCCTCGAGAGGCTCTATTACATGCGTTGGAGTATCCACGGCAGGAACTGTCTGTGCTATAAGTGAGCGATTATCGATAACGCTCAGGATAATTACCGAGGCATTTAACTGTTTTGCAAGGTCAACTGCATACCTGACTGCCTTTTGAGCTGTCTTTGAACCATCTGTCGGCACTAGGATCTTTGAAACCATAAATCCTCCCTTAATATTCTTCACATTTAATCTGAGAATGACTTGACTCGCGGTCGCACGAAGGACATTTTTCAGACGTAGCTTCACCCGCATATGTACAACCACCCGCGAGGGGAAGCGCTTCACCATTAAACGAAAGACCGCAGCGAAGCGGGTTCACCGCAAGCTTCAAAGGGTGAAGCTCGACCTCGGGCGAAGGCTCCATGACGCCATCACTGAAGTTGAAAAGTGGCTCGGCTCGGTTGTACAGGGCTTTACGAACTATTGCGCTGTTCCGGGTAACTTAGGGAGCCTCAAGGCCTTCCGCGCTCGAATGGCGCTGTATTGGTTGCGCACGCTGCGCCGCAGGAGCCGGATGCGTTGAATCGCGCACGTCCGGATCTGTGCGGGGGCGCCGCGCAGCCGGCATTCCTGCCGCGGCCGACGTTCATTATCCGGTAAGGCACTGATTAACTGCCTTCAGTGCGGCCTCATAGTTTGGCTCATCGGCGATTTCTTTTACCAGTTCCAAGTACCGGATTATTCCACGCCGATCAACCACGATGACCGCTCTGCCCAATAGGCGGAGTTCTTTGATCAACAAGCCGTACGCTAAACCGAAACTCGCTTCTCGATGATCGGAAAGAGTAATTACATGCGAAACTCCTGCTGCGCCACTCCACCTCTTTTGGGCAAAAGGCAGATCCATGCTGATGACGAGCACGATAGCCTGGTCGCTTAACTGTGCGGCCTCTTGATTGAATTTGCGGGTTTCCAGATCACAAACCGGGGTGTCCAGAGAAGGTACCGATACAATGACAACTATTTTGCCGGTATAGGAGGATAACTTCACCTGAGACAAGCTGGTGTCCGTGACTTGAAAATCGGGAGCCTTATCGCCCACTTTAATCTCATCTCCAACCAATGTGAGCGGGTTGCCTCGCATGGTAACTGCATTTGGTCGTTCTGGCATAGTCCACCTCTCTGTGAGCTTTTTATGTGGTCTATAAATAAACATTGAATTCACGTTGTCCATCCCTATAACGCGGAAGCCTCCTCTCCATGTCAGAAAGCCTTACGGCCCGGGCGGCCTCGCCAGATCCATTCGCAAAGCACTGGATGAAATTAAGGGTTGAGCGTACTCCCCCTGCCACGGCGCCGGCTCAAACGGGAGGGCGCAGTCCGCAGCAACGGATTGGGCTTGTTATTAAAGGTGGTTTCTCAAAGGGGATCGTAATGCCCCGTAACGGAAGCGGAATCTGCATATCCCGGCTAAGACGGGGAAGACTCAGGTTTTTGCAACGCCGCAGTCAGGCTGATCTTTCCTATACTCTTCGGAGATTGCCTCAACTGCGGCCTTGTCCTTTGAATTGATGAATTTTTCCATCATTTCCGATAATTCTTCTCTTACGGCGCTGAATTTTTCCTGGAGCATCGGGCCGAGATAACTCCATTCACTGAAATGGGTTGTTTCCCCATTGTCCCGGCTGAAACAGACAAATTTCCCTTGAATGATCTCAAGCTCATAACCCTTTATTTTCAGCAGCATCTTCCCGCCTCCTCGAAGATAGGAACCGCTCCATTTAGCCTTCTTTCAAAAAAGCAGTCAAGCCTGCGTTCACTGATTCACAATAACGTACTGGAGCTTTACGGACCATCGCCCCGGAAGGTGACGCCGGCAACGCTATTCCCTTATAGGTCGTGTTGGTTTACAATGCGCCTTGTTTATCGGGATCGGTGGAAAGCAACTCATCGCAGCACGAGGAAACAGCCGTGCGCAATATTGCAAATTCGCTCGCCTTCAGGCTCTTCTGCCTGCTTCTGCTTGTCAGCGCAATTGTGTTCATTTCCCTGACCACCGTCATTATCCGGGCCAATACACGGCACATTACGCAGGAAATGATCCTCTCAGCCAAACGCACCAACGAATTGCTTCTACGATCCATGCGCCAGAGTATGTTGCTCAACCGCATGGAAGACGTCGCTCAGACGATCAACACCTTGGCCAGCGGACCCGGAATTGAGGGCATAACAATTTACGACAAGAAAGGAAGTGCCGTTTTCAGCACAAACACCCTGGAAATCGGGCAAAAGGTGGACCTCAAGGCCAAACAGTGCGTCGTATGCCACAGCGGTGAAAAGCCGCTTGAATTTATCCCGGAAGCACTTCGGCCTCGAATTTTCGCCTCCCCGAACGGCTACCGGGTCCTCGGGGTTTTAAAGTCAATTCGCAATGAGCCCGCCTGCGCCGCGCCAAGCTGCCATCCACCGCCTTCCAAACAGAAGATACTGGGCGTGCTCGACTCTCAGTTCAACCTCGCGCAAGTGGATCGGGATATTCTTACCAGCCGGAACCTGATGATTCTTTACTCCATCGGCGCCATTCTGCTCATCGAGCTTTTCGCGGGGCTTTTCATCATGCGGATGGTACATACGCGGGTGGTCAAGCTTGCCGAGGGACCGCGCGAGGTAAAGAAGGGCAATCTGGATTTCAGCATCCAGATCGAGGGGAACGACGAAATAGCCGATCTGGCGCGTTCATTCAACAGCATGGTAGCGAGCCTGAAGCGGGCGGAAGCTGAGAATGCGGAGCTGTCCCGCAAGATGGTCCACGTCGCCAAAATGGCCTCCATGGGCAAGCTCGCGGCCACCGTCGCTCATGAAATCAATAATCCCCTCGGCGGGATTCTCACCTACGCCAAGCTGATCTCCCGCAAAATCAGCGCGGGGCCTATGACGCAGGAAGAAGGGCAAGAAGCCCTGGGGTACCTTGAAGCAGCCATTAGCGAGATCAAGCGCTGTGGAAATATCGTCAAAAATCTGCTCCATTTTTCCAGAAGTTCCGAATCTGTCATGGAAAAGGTGGACATCCACAATCTCATTGACAAGAGTCTTGCAATAACCAACCACCATTTCCAAATGAATGACATCAGCACGGCAGCGAAGCTGGAGGCGAAGGATCCAAACTTCATCGGCAATGCCAACCAGATAGTGCAGGTGCTGATCGCACTGTTCATGAACGCCGTCGATGCCATGCCGCGCGGGGGCGCTCTTACTGTCGCGACCCGGGATCTGGCCGACCGGGACGCCATCCGCGTCAGCGTCGCAGATAACGGCAGGGGTATTCCTCCGGAAATCCGCTCGAGCATATTCGAGCCGTTCTTCACGACCAAGGAGGGCGGACATAGCGCCGGTCTGGGTCTGTC
>JBEKXG010000384.1:0-5173 GCA_049512295.1 Syntrophobacteraceae bacterium | reverse complement strand
CGCCGCGCACGATTATGACCTCGAAGGGGTTATTCGATAAACGTCCTGAGGCATGCCTGCCTGTTTGGGTTTTTCAGCTTGCGAAGGGCTTTTTTCTCGATCTGGCGTATCCTTTCCTTGGAGACATTGAAAATTTTCCCGATCTTCTCCAGAGTCTCGGCAGGCTGGCCATCGAGGCCGAACCTAAGCCGCAGGATTTTTTCCTCTCGGGGCTGCAGGGTCGAGAGCAGGGACCGCGTGACCTCGGCCAATTCCCTGTCGGAACACTCATCGATTGGCGACAGCGCCCTTTCGTCTTCGATAAAGTCTCCCAACCTCTGTTCGTCTTCCCCTATGGGAGTTTCCAGAGAGATCGGCTGAGCGGCAAGCGTCAGGACCATCTGCACCTTTTCGACCGGCAACTTCGAGCGTTCCGCAATTTCAACGGGCATCGGTTCACGCCCCAGTTCCTTGAGCAGTTCGTAATAGACCTTGAAGAAAAGGTTCTTCAGCTCGATAAAATGCACCGGCAGGCGAATTGTCCTCGTCTTGTCGTAAATTCCCCGAATGATACTCTGCCGGACCCACCATGTCGCATAAGTGCTGAATCTGTTTCCCTTCGTGTGGTCGAACCGGCCGACCGCCTTGAGCAGACCGAGGTTCCCCTCCTGAATCAGGTCATCGAAGGTCATGCCCCGGCCCCTATACCGCTTGGCTATGCTCAGGACCAGCCTGAGGTTAGCCCTGACCATCTCCTGCTTTGCCGTGTCCACGGTCCTCATTATTGCCAGCACCCTCGCCAGCGAGGCAGCGAAGAGCGGATTTTCCGGGTGCTCGTTTGCGGCCCTGTCCAGCGTGCGCACAATGACTTTGAGCACCTTATCCCTTACGCCGGGGAAGGTTTTCTCGTGCTCCAGGAGCTTGTCGACCTTTTCGCTAAGGTCCGCCATAATCTTCTCATCGGACGCATGTTCCTCGACGATGTGCACCAGTTCTTCCTGCCCGTGCCTGATAATCTGAGCAAGCTCGGTTTCGCGCTCCTGGGTGAGCAGAGGGTAGCTGGACACTTCCTTGAGATAGCAGGTTATATGGTCTTCTTCAAAGTCTTCTATGGGGGTCACTGCAGCTTCAGCCTCGGCCAGTTCCTCTTCCTCTTCAGGTTCCATTCCGATGAGCGCAGGAATTCTCTCCGCCTCGTCGGAATCGGCGCGGTCGTGGTCGATCCGGTCTAAATCCAAATCAGAGCCGTGAAACCGGCCCTCTATAACCTGCCCTTCGATCAGGCCTTCAAATTCATCCTCCGGATCGGGTTTCTTCAGGTAATAGTCAAAAGGAAGGCACTTCTCAGAGCTGTAAGACTTCATATTTTTCTCCTTTGCCACCCGCGCCGCAAGGGTACACTACTCGCCGCGCGACTTCAACAGCAAACAAGTTAAGATATTTGGGGAGTTTAGTCAATAGATGGTAATTGGTGTCTGAAACTGGGCTACCCGGGCCGGGTTTCTAAAGAATGTAAATCATGATGAAAATATCATCATGCTAAATATGTATTTCGACGATATCGCCATCCTGCAGGACGTAGTCACGCTGAACCATCTGTCCGTCGAATACGGATCGCCCCCACACCTTTGCAAACCTGAGCTTGGAGACGAAGTCCTTATGGATTTCTTCGGCAAGTTCTTCAAGCGAGCTGTTTTTCGGAAGCACGAATGGCGACTTGAGATCAGGCTCCTTGCCGGGTGATTTCGTATAGACCCGGATCACACCGGCCATTTCATAGATTTTCCTGAGAAACTCCCACAGATTGTAACCGGCCAGGATCGAAATGGGGATTGAGGGCGAGGGCGGTTCGCAAAGCTCCTGAAAGGCGCGGTAATCCTCTTCGGCCGATTCATCATCAACCTTGTTTACCGACAGCAGGACCTTTTTGATGAACGGGGCCTTCTTCAAGTCCGCTGGAATGGGCGCTCCAGGGGGGTATATTCTCAGGCCGTTCAGAAAAGTCATGGCGTCTTCCATCTGCTGGAGAGGGTCGCCCTGAATATCAACGACCACCACGATTATGTCTGTCCGTCTCAGCAGGTCCGTCAATCCAGGGTCGATGAATTCCGTGGGGACGGGAGGGGTATCGATAAGCTGGAACTGAATATTTTCAAAATTGGCCATGCCGGGAGTGGGCTTCCATGTGGAATGGGGAAAGTCGGCCACCTCGGGTTTGGCGTTTGTCAGTGCGGCCACAATGGACGATTTCCCAACATTGGGAACCCCGACGATAACGGCCTGGGCTGCCCCCTCCCTTTCGATGCTGTACGCTGTGATCCCCTTTGCCGAACCTTTTTTCTGCTGTGTCTCGGATTTATGCTTTGCTATGCGTTTGCGCAGATCGGCCCTGAGCTTATCCGTGCCCTTGTGCTTGGGCATGATCATAAGCATCTCTTCCAGGGCTTCTATTTTCTCCTCCGAGGTTTTACCTTCCCGGTAGCGCTTTTCGGCCGCAAAGTAAGGGGGAGGCAGATTGGCTGGCATGTCCCTTTCCCTTTATACCTGCCTGGTTGAATTGAATAAGAAATACAAAAGAATCCGCTGCTTAGGTATTTCCCAGTTGAAGATCCGGTATTAGAGCTTGAATTTTAACGCAAATTCAATATAAACTCGGTTTCCGCTTTGGATTTCAATTCATTTCGACTGAGGAGAACCGAAATTGCTTTGCAAAAAGTGCAAAAAAGAGATTGAAATTGTAAAAACCTGACGCAGGGCTTACCTGCGCTGCCGTGAATGCGGCGCCATATATAACATACTGGATTATCGTGAAGAACTCACGGACGAACTGGAAAAGGAGATCTCTTTTTGCAGCGTTGACAGGATCTGAAGTCCCCTGAGATGACAAAGACGAAACCGGTCTTCCTGTCCGCCTGAACTACCAGATTAACATTTCGAGGGAGCTTTGCGGTTTTGCCAAAAAACCGGCAGCGCCGGGACAGGTTCCAGGGCCTGCCGGTTTTTACGCCTCGAGCTTTTCGCGGATCAGTTTTTCAGCAAGGTGGAGAGCATCCTTAAGCTTGTCGGGCCTGTTCCCCCCGGCTTGAGCCATATCGGGCCGTCCACCGCCGGAGCCGCCCACTTCCTTGACGATCTCTTTTATAAGATTTCCGGCATGCAGCCTGGATGTCAGCTCCCGGGTCACCCCGGCGAGCAGGAAAACCTTTTCACCCGAGACAGCCCCGAAAACGGCTACCCCTTTTAGAAACTTCTCCTTGAATTTATCATTCATCTCCCGAAGAATCTTCGGATTATCGGCTTCGATTTGAGTAACCAGCACCCGCACTCCGTCTATTTCTCCGGTCTGATCGAAAAGATCGGCCGAGCGCCTGCCGGCAACAGAGGCCTTAAGGGCTTCGAGTTCTTTCTCCATTTGCCGTTGCTGGGCAAGTACCTTTTCGATCCGTTCGGCCACCTCGGAAGGAGCTACTTTGAGGGCGGCTGCCGCGCGGTTTACGATTTGCCTTTGCCGGTTTATGTATTCGAGCGCATGTCTGCCGGCAAGGGCCTCGATTCGACGGACTCCTGCGGCGATGCTGGTTTCCTGGAGGATTACAAAAACCCCGAGGTCTCCAGTCCCGTGCGTGTGCGTACCGCCGCAGAGTTCGCGGCTGAAGCCCGGAATTTCGACCAGCCGGACGCGGTCTCCATATTTTTCTTCAAAAAGCGCCATGGCCCCGGTTTTCAGGGCTTCCTCCAGCCCCATTACGCGAACGTTTAAGTGCTGGTTCTGACGAATTTCATCATTTACCAACTGCTCGATCCGGGCAAGTTCTTCGGGGGTCAGAGCGGCGAAGTGGGTAAAGTCGAACCGCAGGCGGTCCGGGGCGACCAGCGATCCCGCCTGTTTTACGTGATCTCCGAGCACTTTGCGCAGGACCGCGTGCAGGATGTGTGTCGCGGTGTGGTGGAATTCAGTGTCCTTGCGCAACTGGGCGTCAACGGCCAGATGGACGGTATCGCCGACGTGGAGGACCCCGGACTCAACCTTGCCGACATGAACGATCAGGTCTCCGGGAAGCTTCAAAGTATCGGAGACCACTATTTTTCCGGTGGTCCCGGTTATAAGACCCGTATCCCCCACCTGCCCGCCTGCTGCGCCGTAAAAAGGAGTGCAGGCCGTAATCAACTCGACGGCAATTGCTTCGGAGGCTGAGCCGATTTCTTCGTCTCCGCTGATCATCGCGATAATCTCGGAATCCGCCCCGTGGTTTCGTATCCGAGAAATGTAGTGGTGACGCCTCGAGCGGAAATCTGCCGGTAGACTTCGGAGATTTCGCGGTCGCCGCTCCCTTTCCAGGCCGCTCTGGACAGCTCACGCTGCTTTTCCATAAGAGCATGGAAACCGGCCTCGTCTACGTGAAAGCCAAGTTCCCTGGACATGTCGGTAACAATGTCGATAGGGAACCCATATGTATCGTAGAGCTTAAAGATGAGCGCGCCGGGGATGGTTGGGGCGTCTTCTTCTTCCAGGCGCTTTATTTCGGTCTGCAGGAGTCTCAATCCGTTATCCAGGGTTTCGTTGAATCGTTCTTCCTCGTTCTGGATGACGCGCGTTATGAAGCTGCGGTTGTCCGGCAACTCGGGATATGCGTCCTGCATCGATTCCATTACCGACAGGGCAACCTCGGACAAAAATGGCCTGTCCAGCCCGAGAAAGCGCCCGTGTCTCAGGGCGCGCCGGATTACGCGCCGTAGCACATACCCCCGGCCTTCGTTGCTAGGCAAGGCCCCGTCTCCGATCAGAAAAGCCGCTGCGCGGCTGTGGTCGGCAATGACCTTGACCGAGACGTCTTTTTCCGCCGACGTCCCATATTTGTATCCGGTAAGATGCTCGATCGTCGCCCTCATCGGCGCAAAGAGGTCCGTGTCGTAATTTGACGGGACCTTCTGGGTTACGGCGGCTATTCTCTCCAACCCCATACCGGTGTCGATGCTGGGTTTGGGAAGAGGCTCGAGGGTACCGTCCTGCAAGCGGTTAAACTGCATGAAGACAAGGTTCCACAGCTCCAGGTACCGGTCACAGTCGCATCCCGGCTTGCAGTCCGGCCGGCCGCACCCGATATCCGGCCCCTGGTCGATGATGATCTCCGAGCATGGCCCGCAGGGGCCGGTATCACCCATGGCCCAGAAATTATCTTTTGTCGGAAATGTG
>JBEKXG010000383.1:0-9619 GCA_049512295.1 Syntrophobacteraceae bacterium | reverse complement strand
TTCTTACGACGCACCATTCCCCCGTAGAAGAGGGCAAGACCGGGGGTCATCAGCAGAACGAGGGCCGATGAAGTAAGCACCCAGGCCGTGTCCCCGGTGTTGATTTTCGCCGGCGCCTCCGCCGGAGCAGGCGCAGGCTGGGTCACCTGCGCCGACTGTATCGGCGCACCCTTTTCTTCAGCAAAAGCAGTGCTAACCAGCAATGCGAGAAAGACAAAAACTAAAGCCACCAAAAATTTCTTCATATCACTGCCTCCGGATCTCCAGACGAGTTGAGAAAGAGTCTTTTTGCCAATGAATCTTTAAAACGCTAAAGCGCTTCAGGACCGGACTCCTTGGTTCTGATGCGCATGACATCGGTTACAGGCGATATGAAGATCTTCCCATCCCCGATCTTCCCGGTGTAGGCAGCCTTTTGAATGGCCTCCATGGCCTTGCCGACCAGTTCATCCGGAACCACGGTCAAGATCAGCAGCTTCGGGACGAAATTAACCGTGTATTCGGCTCCCCTGTACAGTTCCACATGCCCCTTCTGACGCCCGAACCCCTTTACTTCACTGACCGTCATTCCCTGGATGCCGAGCGCTATCAGCGCTTCCTGCACTTCGGTAAGCCGGAAAGGTTTTATTATTGCTTCAATTTTGGTCATATCCCTACCTCCGCCTCTTTTTTGGATTTAGGGCTTGCTTACGGACAAGCCCTTAGTTTTGTGTCTGTCCCCCAATCGCTTTCAGCCTTCCACATTTCAGGGTCATCGAGCAGGCCGAACTCCTGGGGACAGTCCAAAGCACATGCCAAAACCTCGCTACGATATTGAACTTCTATGCTAAATAGTTGACTTTAAAGGATTAAAATCTTACAGACATGGCTTGGAGGGGCGGTTCCCGAGTCACAGGGCAATACACAATTGTATCGAGATCAACTAAAGGCACAATTATGAAACGTTTTTGTGAAACTTCCGGAAAAATGGGAGAAAAAGGTCTGGTCCAAAATGTATCGCAGGTTTGTTAGAACAAATTAGAATACTTCATTCCGATAATCATGGCCGTGCCGAGAACAATTCTGTAGAAAACGAAAATATAAGTTGTGTGAGTCCGCAGGTATTTGAGCAGAAAGGCTATCGCGGCGTATCCGCTTATAGCCGCAACTCCGGTCGCCACAGCGAGAACTACAAAATTGTGCGAATCGAGGTATTTGAGACTTTCTTTGAACTCGAGAAGACCGCTGGCGAATACTGCGGGCATGCTCAAAAGAAACGAAAACCGCGCCGCGCTCTCTCTTGTCATGCCAAGAAAAAGACCCCCCGCAATTGTGGACCCGGAGCGGGATGCGCCGGGGATAACCGCCAGGGACTGCGCGCACCCGATCAGTATGGCATCCGTCATCGAAATCCGCCTCAGGTCTTTTGAAAACCTTCCGGTGAGTTCGGCCAGCGCGAGAAAAAGCGCCATGGCTATCATCGTGATGGAAATAACTCCCATGCTCTTGGTGAGATGCCCTTCGATCACGTGCCTGAAGCCCAGCCCGATGGCGGCGACCGGCACAGACCCCAGGATAATGAACCATCCCAATCTCGACTGGAGGTTCTGCTGTTTGTAGCGAGTCCGTGAAATCAGGTTTTCGCCGATAAAGGAAATGGATATTTCAACCACATCACGGAAAAAGTACACGAAAACGGCCAGAAGAGTACCGAGCTGGATGACGGCGATAAAAGCCGTCCAGCGTTCGGGGTGCGCCTGGTCGATAAGCCCCAGCAACTTTCCGGCTATCGTGAGATGGGCGGTACTGCTGATCGGGAGAAATTCGGTAATCCCCTGAATGATTCCTAAAAGGACAGCTTCAATTAAGCTCATATTTTGTACCATCGAGCGCCATTTTTCATCCGCCCGCCAGAAGCGAGGTTTCAGCGGGGCGGGGCGGTTAAATTAGAAACAGTTCCGGCCAATATCCGTTTCAATGGCGCGAGTAATACACTGCCGGATTCACTTTTGCAAGTTCCATCGAGGGCTCGCTGTCGATAAGTCCGGGAGGGATTGAAGGTTGAGGTGCAGGGGGAACATAATTACAAATTATGAATCACGAATTACGATTGCTGCAAAGCAGCACCTTCCATTCGTAATCTCTAATTTCTAATTCCTCAAACCCCCGGATCGACGTCCAGGGCAGACCTCGCGGAGCGTGGAGTTCGAATCCCTCAATCCCCTGCCGGCTCGATCACAGAGACTCGTTCCCGGTTTCTTTCGTACGAATCCGTATGGCCTCGTCGATTTTCGAAACAAATATCTTCCCGTCTCCGATCTTACCGGTAAAAGCCGCTTTTTGTATCGCGTCCACCGCTTTTTGGACCAGATCGTCCGGAAGAACAGTCATGATGAACAGTTTGGGAACGAATCTTACAGTGTACTCTGCTCCCCTGTAGAGTTCCACATGCCCCTTTTGCCGTCCGAAGCCTTTGACCTCGCTGACCGTCATCCCCTGGATTCCCAGCGCAGTAAGAGCTTCCTGCACCTCGTTAAGCCGGAAAGGTTTTATGATTGCTTCGATCTTTGTCATCTCCCTGCCTCCGCCTCTCTTTTGGAATCAGATTTAAGCCTATCCCCTCATAAGTTTCAACCTGCAAACATTTCAGGATCATTGAACATCTTTGCCAAATCGCTGCATTCAAAGGATAAAATCCTCATGAATAAGGCATCAAGAGGCAGTCCCCGAATCAAAACGCGGTACACAATTGTATCATGATCACATTTTCCTGCCTTCACGAGGGCCAAATTTGTAATTATGTGTGAGACCAAAATACCATAAGCCACCCAATGCCGCCACTTTTGTCTTATCAATGGACGATCCCGTTACAAAAATACGCACACGGAACACCGGTGCCGCCTATTTATGGGGGAACAGGAGGACGCAATGGAACAAAATGGTGAACAAATGATACTCTTTTTGATATAAGGTACAATATTGTCACCATATTTACGGATCACCCTGGATCAGGATATGAAAATGTGTTTTACATCAAGCACTTGATTCTGAGCCACCCCGGGGTATGCAGCTTGCTCCCGACTACGGGTTTTAACCCGCTATAATTTTGTGGACAGTTCCAACCAACCAGGAAAGGCATGTGCGCTATGGCTTTCAAGTTCCGGAAAACTTCAGGTTTGCTCCCGTTGATAACGACAACAACATTTTTGACGCTGTGGGCGTGGACACGCCCGGCGCTGGCGGCCGAGGCGGCCGTGATGAATCCGGCAGACACCGCCTGGGTGCTCATATCCGCCGCCCTCGTCATGGTGATGCTGCCGGGGCTTGCGCTTTTTTACGGCGGCATGGTGCAGCAAAAGAATGTGCTCAGCTCTCTCATGCACTCTTTCGTCGCGCTCGGCATTCTGGGACTACTGTGGATCATAATAGGATACTCACTTTCATTTACCGCCGGCAACTGGTTTATCGGGGACCTCAGCCAGTTCATGCTCATGGGGACAACCATCGATTCCCTCAGGGACACAATCCCCACATACGCATTCGTCATGTTTCAGGGAATGTTTGCCATAATCACTCCGGCATTGATCAGCGGCGCCATAGCCGAGCGAATGACTTTTAAGTCCTATTTGGCCTTCGTCGTACTTTGGTCGCTCATTGTCTACTATCCGCTGGCTCACTGGGTATGGGGAGGGGGCTGGTTCCAGTCGATGGGCGGCCTCGATTTTGCCGGCGGCCTGGTCGTGCACCTCTCGGCCGGGATTTCGGCGTTTGCGATTGCCGTCGTAATAGGAAAGCGCAGCGGATATCCCAGCGATATGTTTGTCCCGCATAATCTAACAATGACACTGATGGGTGTTGGGCTCCTCTGGTTCGGCTGGTTCGGCTTCAACGCCGGCAGCGCCCTTGCAGCAAACGCGACGGCAGCGCTCGCTTTTACAGCCACAATGACAGCCGCAGCAGCCGGGGCGTGCTCCTGGACGGCTATGGAATGGCTGATCGTAAAGAAACCAAGCGCGCTTGGATTTGCTTCCGGAATCGTTGCCGGGCTTGGTGCGGTGACCCCGGCTTCAGGGTTTGTGAGCCCCGGGTACGCGATGGTCATCGGACTTGTCTCCGGGGCGATCTGCTTTTACGGGGTCCGCATGAAATTCCGCCTCGGTTACGATGACTCTCTGGACGTCGTCGGGGTCCACGGGGTCGGCGGCGCGTGGGGAACGCTGGCGACCGGCCTTTTCGCCTCCGCAGGCGCGGCCGGACTGACAGCGGGCAATCCAGGGCAGTTGGGAATACAGGCAATCGGAGTTATCGCAGTGGCCTTTTACTGCCTGATAGCTACCTATCTGATCGCCTATTTTCTCGAGAAGACAATTGGCTTAAGAGTGGGTGTCGAAGAAGAATTCTCGGGTCTCGACAAAGAACTTCACGGGGAACGCCTCGATGAAATCATCGAGTTCGCCGTCCAGAACGCTTTCGACGTTTCCTTTTTCGACGTTGGTGCGGTGGTCCTTTACCAGCCTGTAGGGCTGCATGACATAGGACCTTATCTGGTTGCCCCATGCGATTTCATCGAGGTTGTCGTGGGTTTCCTGCATTTTGGCCTGATGAGCCCGTTTTTCGCGCTCATAGAGTCTTGCCTTGAGGATTTTCAGGGCTATTTCGCGGTTTCTGTGCTGGGACTTCTCATTCTGGCACTGCACCACAATGCCGGTAGGCAGGTGCGTCAGCCGCACGGCGGAGCTCGTTTTGTTTACATGCTGCCCCCCGGCCCCACTTGCCCGGTACGTGTCAACGCGCAGGTCGGATTGCTTGATTTCGACCTCTATTTTGTCGTCGATCTCGGGAAAAACCAGTACAGCGGCAAACGAGGTGTGCCTGCGGCCGCTGGCGTCGAAAGGAGAAATTCTTACCAGCCGGTGCACGCCTGATTCGGCCTTCAACATCCCGTAGGCGTAGGGACCCGAAGCAGTAAACGTGACGTTTTTTACGCCTGCCTCTTCCCCCTCCAGCAGATCAATCATTTCGACCTTGAAGTTCTTCCTCTCACACCAGCGCAGGTACATCCTGAGGAGCATCTCGGTCCAGTCCTGGGCTTCAGTCCCGCCCGCCCCTGCGTTGATGCTCACGATTGCATTCTTGTCATCGTTTTCATCGCTCAGCATCTGCCGCAATTCGAGCTCCCTGTATTTTTTCTGAAGCTCGGCAAGCTTACGCTGGACTTCCTGCAGATTATGCTCGTCCTGCTCCTCGACGGCCATATCGAACAGCAGTTCGTTATCCTCCAGCTCGCTGGCGAGATTGCGCCAGGCAAGGATCATTTCATTGAGTCCGGAGCGCTCCTTCAACACATCGCGGCCGGCTTCCGGGTTTTCCCAGAAGTCCTGTTTGGCCATCAGCTTTTCAATCTCAGCCGAACGTGTCTCTTTGCCCGCGATGTCAAAGATATCCTCCCATGGTTTGAAATTTTTGAGACAGGTCTTTGAGCGAATTTTTCAGCTCTGAAATATCTATACTCATCCGGGCATCCTCCTGAGAATTCTCAAATAGACAATTTCGTATACGAAGGCGCAAAATGTTGCAAAAACGCAAAGCCAGGCAAACAGATCACCATATTTAGCATAGAAAGAAAGATAAGACATCGGGCGAACACTGCACGTAAGGAAACCGCTCGTGTTCAACGCAATCCTTCCGCACTCCCGCCCCGTGGCATCGAATATTGCGCTGATTCCCGTGTTTGCGGCCCGCACCAGTGGAACCCGAAACTCGATTGCACGCCAGCTCGCGATTTCCAGGTGCTGATAAGGACCACCCGTATCGCCGTACCAGGCGTCATTGGTAACGTTCATCAGCATCTGGGCGCCCATCCTCACGGTTTCACGCGAAATCTGAGGGAAAATCGCCTCGTAGCATATCAGGACCCCCAGCCGGAGATCTCCAAAAATGAGCGGCCCCGGGTCCCTGCCGGGAGCAAAATCCATAGCGCCTGCCGCAATATGACGAGGGATAAAGAACAGTATATTGGAATAGGGCACATATTCTCCGAATGGAACCAGGTGCTGCTTGGAGTAAGCCCCGCGCAGCACGGCGTTTTCATCGACAAGATAGGCCCTGTTTACCAGGCGTCCCCGGCCTTCCACCCTGACCACGCCAATGCTCCCGAAAAGCAGCGGTTTCGAGATCTGCCGTACAATACTGTCTACCCGGGGAGTCAGCTTCTCATCCAGGCCGTAGAAAAAGGGCATCGCAGATTCCGGCCACACAAGAATGTCCGGGACCGGTGTCCGTTTGACGCACTCCGTGCTCAAATGCGCGTACCTGTTGATCGTTTCAGCCTCGAATGCCGGGTCCCATTTTTCATTCTGGGCAATATTTCCCTGTATAACCGCTGCATTAAGCATGGGTGCCCGGTCTTGAAGGACCCTGATATTTTCGTAACGCCAAAAACCATACAGCAAGGCACAGACGATGCAGGCGGCCAGGACCGCCAATCCCGCCCTGCGGAAAAAGTTCCGGATAAAACCGGCAATGACCGTATTGCCAAAAACCACGAGCCAGCTCAGCCCATAAACTCCGGTTATGTCGGAGACCTGGATGAGCCGGTTCAGCGGTGTCTGCGTATAGCCCAGATTTGCCCACGGAAACCCTGAAATCATAAAAGCCCGGATCCATTCGAGCAAAACCCATGCGAATGGAAGCCCGAAAACGTAAAGGGCGGGCATTCTCTCCCATCTCCGGGCGATGAGAGCGAACACGGCGGGATACACGGCCATTATGCAGCAAAGCAGCAGGTAAACAAGAAAGGCGATAACGGTAGAAAAACCGCCATAGTGATAAACAGCGTAGTATATCCAGAAAAGGCAGGTCGCACTATGCGCCAGCCCGCAGATACAGCCGAGCGCAAACGCCTGCTTCCCATTCTTGCCCTGAATCGCATAAAGCAGCGGTACGAAAGCCACCCATGCAAAATAGAACATGGCGGGTTTTGGAAACCCGGCCGTAAGCAATAATCCGCTAAGGATCGAGAGAAATATCGCGGCCACAGCATTAAACCTGAGGTTACTTGCCCGGCTCTTCTCCCGAAGGCTCCTCCGGGACTTCCCCACTCAGTTTGCGGATGCGCGCGCGATCAATCTTCCTGCTCGTTGCGGCTTCGATCAGGATCTCGATACCATTATAGACGACTTTTTCGTTCACTTCGGGCACTTTTCCGATAAGGCTTATAATAAACCCTCCAACAGATTCAAAGTCACCTTCGGGCAACTCAACCTGAAGAAAATCCTCGAGTTTGTCGACGCCAAGGCGTGCATTCACGCTAATGGAACCGTCTTCGTGCTCTATGATAAGCTTCTGTTCGGCATCGTATTCATCCATTATTTCGCCGATAATCTCCTCTATTATGTCCTCCAGCGTGAGAATGCCGGCTGTCCCGCCATATTCGTCGATAACAATGGCCATATGGGACTTATTGTCCCTCAAATCTTTGAGGACCTCGCTGATTTTCTTGGTCTCAGGTATAAAATACGGGGAACGCATTATCTCACGGATCACGATATTGTCGGTACCCCAGAAGGGAAGGAGGTCTTTGGCGTGCAGCGTCCCGACGATGTTGTCGATATTATCCTGGTACATCGGAATCCTGGAGTGTCCGCTCTCTATTATGATTCTGATTATTTCGGCGAGTCTGGTCTCGGCTTCGGCATAAACCGTATCGGTACGGGGAACCATGATCTCTCTAGCTATCGTGTCGCGAAAGGAAAATATCCCCTGGATCATTTCCCCTTCGTCCTCGGAGATCAGCCCCCTCTGCTCCCCTTCGTCAATTATCTGCTGTATCTCCTTTTCGACGTCGTCGGAGTTTTGGACACCAGCAAGCCGTCGGAAGCACATTCGGAGCCAATTTTGGATTCCCTTGGCTGACTGCTCTTCCAATTTTCAATCACTCTCTTTCGCGTAAGTAACTGCACTCATATGATAAATTTACACTGTGCGGTTTCGATTCCACCCGGAACGTATCAATTTAACAAGTAGGCTCTCCGTTGTCCATGAAAATTTAAAACCAGCAAGACAGCATGGTGGACCTGTTCCGCTTGGGAGTTATTTTTCGATTATATGCGCCCTGTACTGGATATAACCATCTCGCACGGCGATATACGGGTCGAGCGAAGCTTTTTTGACCTCCTCGTATTCACCGATCCGCAGTGAGTAACGATTCAGGTATTTCATGCCGCTGACAGAATAGGACACCCACCAGGCCGAAGGAATCCAGAAGAGCGGGTCCATCACCGAATCCGCTCCGAAGCCGATAAGGTCCCTCGGATTTGACGGGCCGAGCACGGGGACAAACAGGTACGGACCTGACCCAACGCCCCAAAGGCCAAGCGTCTGTCCGAAATCTGAGTGATAATTGTTGAGTCCAAAGCTAAACTGGGCAATATCTATCATGCCAGCGATGCCCATCGTCGAATTTATGACGAAGCGGAGGGCTTCGTTGCCGGCTTTGTCCGGTTTTACCTGCAACAAAAAATTGACGAAGCGGGCGGGGGAAACCAGATTATGGAAGCCGTTATTGATCGCCGCACGAGGCTCAGCCGGGAGTACGGCTGAATAGACCTGGGCCGCGGGCTTGAGCACGTGAAAATAGAGGCTGTCGTTGAACTCGAACATTTGTCTGTTAAAGTGCTCATAAGGATCATCTACCTTCTGTCCGTTTGGAGCCCCCTCCGGTTCGGCGGTTTGTTCCGAAGCAGCAAGGACAACATTGAATCCCGACGTGCAGATCACGAGCGGAGAACACAAAAAGGTGAAGATCAAAAACGAAGTTAATACAACCTGAAGACGTCTGCCGCTTCTCATCTAATTTGCCTCCTCATTCAATTGGCGGACCATTGGGGTTAATATTAATAGTACAATTCGCGAGTGCAAGCAAATTTTGTGCTCAAAAGCGTCTTTTGATAATTTCGCAACCGGATACCCTTTGCAGGCTTTGCAGGCGCATGGGTTTAATTTCTTTATATCGGATTGCACCGGCTCTAAGGTGTAATATATTTATGGAGCTTGGTCCAAAAGATTTTGTGATCGCGGTGTCATTATCCGGGAGCAATCCTCGAAAAAGTTAACGGCGCTTTCCCGCCGCCTTGAAAGAGGGGACTGGCAGAGAAATGGCGAATAACGAACAGAAAGACCCGTTGGATAAGCTTGTGGATCGGTTTAGAGGGTCGCCGGGGGATGGGGATCGTAAACGGGACCCGTCGCAGCGCAAGGTGCATTTTTCGATCTGGTACTTCATCGGTGCCCTGATTGTGATCATGTGGTTCCAAACGTACGTGTCCGAACAGCAGACCAACATTATCCCCTATTCCGAATTCAAGCAGTTGATCAAGACAGGCAAAGTCGATACTGTAACCATAGGTGCTGATAAGGTCACGGCTACGCTGAAAGATGCCAAGGAGCCGAACAGGCCCATCTCCGCCCTGCGCGTCGAAGACCCCGATCTCGTGAAAGATCTCGCAGCACAGGGGATAAAATTCAGCGGCTCTGCCGATAGCAAGTGGCTGGGTGTGCTGATTTCCTGGCTGCTGCCGTTGGCTATATTCTTCTTTTTCTGGAGTTTTCTCATGCGGCGCATGGGAGGCGGACCGCAGGG
>JBEKXG010000382.1:0-5214 GCA_049512295.1 Syntrophobacteraceae bacterium | reverse complement strand
TCTGTTGGACATGTCTATTGGCGAGCAAGAATCAAACAAATCAAGGGGCGGAAAGGTCAAGCTGCGTCCTGGTGTTCTTCTCTCCGCGCCTGCGCAGCTCCGTGTGATTACCAGAAACGGCGCACCTTCACACCGTTTTGGGATAGAAAACCCTTTATCTCTTCAATGGTATAGGTCCCGTAGTGAACCATCGAGGCGATGAGCGCCGCATCGGCGCAGCCCTGGTTGAGCACATCGAGCAGGTGTTGAGGTTTTCCGGCGCCTCCGGATGCGATCACCGGAATGCGGACGTTGGTCGAAATCAGCCGCGTCAGTTCGAGTTCATAGCCGGTCTGAGTGCCGTCCGCGTCTATCGAGTTGAGGCAGATCTCGCCCGCGCCGAGCCTTTCGGCCTCCCCGGCCCACCACAAGGCATCTATCCCCATGCGGGTCCGTCCGCCGTTTATGACCATTTCGTAACCAGAGGGAATCTTCTCTGAGATATCGACCTTCTTTACGTCCATTCCCAGGACGATACACTGGTTGCCGAAGGCTTGCGCACCCTGCCGGATGATGTCCGGATCGAGCACGGCAGCGGAGTTCACGCTGACTTTTTCGGCCCCGGCAAGCAGTACATCGCGCATGTCCTCGAGAGTGCGAATACCGCCCCCTACCGAAAACGGGATAAATATCGTCTCCGCCACGCGCCGGACTACATCGAGCATAATAGGGCGGCGGTCACTCGAAGCCGTAATGTCATAGAACACGATCTCGTCGGCGCCCTGTTCGTAGTAGAAACGGCCCATTTGCACCGGGTCGCCTATATCGATATTGTCCCTGAATTTGATTCCCTTGGTTGTCCTGGCGTCCCGAACGTCGAGGCAAGGTATAATGCGCTTGCTGAGCATGGAATCCCCCGTTTTATGCAACGCCTTTCCATCGGCAGAAATTGTCAAGGAGCCGCAACCCCGGCTTGCCGCTTTTTTCGGGATGGAACTGAACGGCGACAAGATTTCGGAAGGCCACGGCAGATGTGAAAGTTATCCCATATTCGGTCAACCCGACGGACAGGCTCTCGTTCGCAGGTTGCGGATAGTAGCTGTGGACGAAATAAAACTCGCTTTGCGCAGGAATCTCGCCAAAGACAGGGTGATCTTTTGCAAATTTCACTGCGTTCCAGCCCATATGCGGAATCTTGAGAAAATCCCCTGTCTCGGAATATATTTTTTCCGGGAACCTCCGCACTTCACCCGGAAGAATTCCAAGACAGGAGGTCTGGTTTTCCTGGCTGAAGTCAAAGAGCACCTGAAGGCCGACGCAAATGCCCAGTATGGGTATTCCCGCGCCGAAGAGTTCATGAAGCAGCTTATCCAGACCAAGTTCCGCGAGGCTCTCCATCGATTTCCCGGCCGCTCCGACCCCGGGGAAGACTACCCTGTCCGCCTTCCGTATTTCATCATGTGAGTTGGTGATGCAGCATGGAAATCCAAGATAGTCCAATGCCCGCTTGACGCTGGTCAGGTTCCCCGCCTTATAGTCGAGTATGGCAATCACGCCCTGGCGCTCCTTTGGCAAAATATTGTCGAAGATCGAGAAGAATATCCCAAATTTATGCAGCCGGTCAAGGTCGCAGCGATTCGTTGCCATTTTAATCCGCTTCGGGATAAGATGAAACGATGGAAAAGATAATCAAGGGAACCGATATCGAGCTCAAGATTGAAAAGCTCGCATTTGGGGGTAAAGCCGTGGCCAGGGTGGACGGGTTCGTGGTCTTTGTGGACCGGGCCGTTCCAGGGCAAACGGTGAAAGCCCGAATAACAAGGAAGAAGCGAAACTATGCCGAGGCAAGGGTGATCGAGACGCTATCCCAATCGCCCGACTATCGGGCTCCCGTGTGTCCGCATTTTGGAATTTGCGGAGGGTGCCACTGGCAGGATATATCCTATGAGGCCCAGCTTTTCTGGAAAAGGACCCACGTAGTGGAGTGCCTCGGGCATATTGCGGGAGCAGGCGAGACGGAAGTCGCTCCGATCATCGCCTCCCCCGAAAGTCTGCACTACAGAAACAAAATGGAGTTTACCTTTTCCGACAGGCGCTGGCTTCTTGCCGAAGAACTCGACCGGGAGTTCGACCGGGAGTCTCTGTTTGCGCTTGGCCTGCATGTAAGGGGGCTTTTCGATAAGGTATTCAATATCGATAATTGCTTTATCCAGTCATCCGAGGCTTCCGCGATCCTGCGGGAGGTTCGTCAGTGGGCGGTGAAAAGCGGCCTTGCGGCCTACAGCATCCGCACTCACCAGGGTTTTTGGCGTTTTCTGGTTATAAGAGAGGCAAAGCGAACCGGCCAGACCCTGGTTCACCTCATCACCTCCGCAAATCCTCGAGCCGACCGCAGCGTGGACCAGCTTGCAGATCATATCCGGTCGAAATTCCCCGGAATTACGACTCTGATTCATTCGACAAATGATAAAAAGTCTCAGGTTGCCATCGCGGATTCGAGCCGCGTACTCTTCGGCCCCGGGTTCATCGAAGAAAGGCTCGGGGATCTGCGCTTCCAGGTATCTGCGCACTCTTTTTTTCAGACGAATACTCCGGGGGCTGAAAAGTTGTATGAAATAGTCAGCCGGCTTGCCGAATTTGAGGGGACCGAAAAGGTCTGGGATCTATATTGCGGAACGGGAAGCATCGGACTATATATCGCCTCGCGTGTAAAAAGCGCTGTCGGCATCGAGCTGGTCGAAGAGGCCGTACATGATGCGCGCGAGAATTGCCGAATCAATAATATCGGTAACTGTACTTTTCTGGCCGGCGATTTGAAGGACATAATCAGGAAGGTTTCGCAGATGGGGCGTCCGGATGTTGTCATAGTAGATCCTCCCAGGGCGGGGATGCATCCGAAAGTGGCGCAGGCTCTTCTGGAAAGTCTGCCAGGGCGAATTATAGCCGTCTCGTGCAATCCGGCCAGTCTGGCCAGGGATGCTGCCCTTCTTCTCGGGGCATACGACATAAAGGCGGTACAGCCAATCGATCTTTTTCCACATACGCCGCATCTGGAATGCGTTGTCAGGTTCGACAGGAAAGATTAGGCATGTGGAACCAGCGGCATGATCCTCCACTATGAATCTTTTCTATGAGAAACCAAAGCGGCGCAAATACATACTCTGGGGTATCCTGCTGTTCCTGCTTTTTTCCGGTCTTTTTGCCGCAAGCTTTTCATATTATCTCTATAACGAGGTTAAAAACCGCTTTTCGTCAAGAAGGTGGAGCGTTCCTGCGCGCGTGTTTTCCTCTGCAGTGCCGGTATATAGCGGCCAGGCGCTTTCGCTTGGCCAGCTCAGGCATTTGCTTGAGGAGCGCCGCTATAAAGAGGCTTCAAAAGCGCCGGTGCTGGCTGGTGAGTTTAAGTCTTCGGGCAACACCCTGGTCGTTCACCTGAGGGATTTTGAGTTTCCGGGCCTTTTTTTGCCCTCACAGGTCGTCGAATTCAGTTTTCAGCAAAACAGGGTCACAGGCATACGCGGCCCAAAGGATGAGATTTCGTTTCTTGAGCTGGAACCGTTGGAAATAGCGCGCCTGTATGGGCCCGAGCGCGAAAGCAGGATGCTCATCAACATCCGTCAAGTTCCGCAGCACCTGATTGACGCCGTAGTGGCAATCGAGGACCACCGGTTTTACGAACACAGCGGGATCGACCTTTTCGGGGTGCTTCGGGCGATGCTAGCCGATTTTAGAGCGGGCCGAGTAGTTCAGGGCGGCTCTACGATCACCCAACAGCTTGTAAAGAACTACTTCCTGGAATCCGAGCGCAGCTTGCGCAGGAAAGTGATCGAACTCTCCATGTCTTTTATCCTGGAGGCTCTTTACCAAAAAGATGAAATACTGGAGATGTATCTCAACGAAATCTACATGGGCCGGAGAGGCAGCGTTGCCATCCACGGGATAGGGGAAGCCTCCAGATATTATCTCGGGCGCAACGTGGAGGACCTGACCCTTTCGGAGGCCGCTGTCCTTGCAGGGATGATAAGGGGGCCCAACAATTATTCACCACTAACCAACCATGAAGCCGCCCTCGAACGCAGGGATCTGGTATTGAAACGGATGCTCGCGCTTCGGAAAATTTCGCCGGCCGAGTACGAAGCAGCGCGGCTGGAAGTTTTAAGAGTGGCTTCGGCAGCCACTGCCGGCAGCATAGCGCCATATTTTCTGGACTATGTCCGCAGGCAGGCGCAGGAGCTGTATGCTCCAGAGGCTCTGGCCTCGGATGGATTGAGCATCTATACCACTCTTCAGCCGGAGATGACCGCCGCGGCCCAAACTGCGATTCGGGAGGGCCTTGCTGAAATCGAGAAGGAGAGCGGCGAGGAGGCGGCCTCAGATGAATCCGGACCCTCGCAACGGCTCCAGGCGGTTTTGATAGCCCTACAGCCCAAGACAGGGGAAATCTACGCGCTGGTCGGGGGAAGAGACTACGGCGAAAGCAGCTTCAACAGGGCTCTCCAGGGTCGCCGCCAACCCGGGTCCGCACTGAAACCTTTCGTCTACCTGACGGCGCTCGACCGGTTTAAACTCTCCGATCGGCTTTCGGATCTGCCGGCGCCCTACGAGCTTAACGGTGTTTCCTGGACTCCCAGAAACAACGATGGCAGATATCGGGGGCGAGTTGTTTTTCGTGAAGCCCTGGAGCAGTCCCTCAATGCCGCAACGGTAAACCTGGCCGTGGAAACCGGCCTGAACCAGATTATCGGGACGCTCAGGAGTTTCGGGATAGAATCGCCGCTCGAACCTGTGCCTTCGCTCGCTCTTGGTTCGTTCGAGCTGACCCCGATGGAGCTGGCCAGGGCATATGCTGTCCTTGCCAATGACGGGCAAAAGCCGTTTCTGCTCAGCCTAAAGGAGATCGTGGCAGAGAATGGAGACGTTCGGGAGCGTCGGACAATCGACTTTTCGTCCGTGACCTCGCCCGCAAAAGCCTTTCTCATAACCAGCCTTCTCGAGGGAGTAGTCGAAAGGGGTACCGCCAAAGTGTTGAGACGGCACGGCATCGACTTCAGGTGTGCGGGCAAGACAGGTACCACAAGCGAGTTCAGGGACTCATGGTTCGTTGGGTACACGACGGATATGTTGGTCTTGGTCTGGGTGGGATATGACAACAACAGGCCTACAGGTCTTACCGGAGCGCAGGGTGCTGCAAGAATTTGGGCACGGTTCATGAATCTGGTGCGCCCGTGGATACAG
>JBEKXG010000381.1:0-5230 GCA_049512295.1 Syntrophobacteraceae bacterium | reverse complement strand
GCCTCCAGCGCCTCTTTGCTCATGTATCCATTGGTTACGAAAATGTTTGCAAGTCCGCGCTCCTTTGCCATAGCGGCTACATCCAGAGCATACTCCATAAATATGGTCGGCTCGGTGTATGTATAGGAGATCGTTGCGCACCCTTGTTTTTGCGCGAGGTCCGCAATTTTTTCGGCTGAGACGCTCTGCCCGTAAATCCCGCCGTGGATGCGCGGGGACTGCGATATGTCGGCGTTCTGGCAAAAGACGCATCCGAAATTGCACCCGGCCGTGGCGATCGAATAGCTTGTTGTGCCCGGAAAAAAATGAAACAGCGGTTTTTTTTCGACAGGATCGACATGCTGGGCGATCAATTTCCCGTAAACAAGGCTCCAGAGCTTTCCATCCCTGTTTTGGCGGACCCCGCATTTTCCCGTTTCATCCGGCTCGATGCGGCAGTGCTGCGAACACAGAAAGCAGTGCAGCCGGTTTTCATCCAGCCGCCTGTAGAGCATCGCCTCTTTCATACCCGGTCCTTTCGATACCCGTCCACCGCAGAGACGCAGAGAGTACAGAGCTGCGGCTAAAGCCTGCTAAAAGGAATGACCAGATTACGCAGAGGGCACAGTGAAGGAAATCCATTTTCGACAGGATGGACCGGATTAACAGGATTGAAAGATCTCGAAGGGGCCAAACATAAAGGGTCAGTTTGCGAAATTGCGCAAGTCGCAGGACTATGGTGTCATCTCTTCACCGCCGTTAATCCTGTTAATCCTGTCAAAGTCTTTTCTCTGTGGCCTCTGTGTCTC
The DNA here is from genome assembly GCA_049512295.1 of Syntrophobacteraceae bacterium. Classification (GTDB taxonomy): domain Bacteria; phylum Desulfobacterota; class Syntrophobacteria; order Syntrophobacterales; family Syntrophobacteraceae; genus SbD1. The sequence goes on along the minus strand of JBEKXG010000381.1, from coordinate 4,442 downwards.
TACGGTGAACTTTTGCTCCTTTCGATATTAAACGGGGTTTTCAGAAACACTGCATGGAAACTTTCGCTCCGGCGGGAATTTCGTCGAAAACGGGCGTCTGTAATGTGCGGACGCGGCACCGCATATCGATCCGCATTGCGATGAAATGTCCAAAAGGATGTCGCTGCAACAGGGGAATTCTCTCCAGAAGGTGAAGGTAGCGCAGAAACGGCAGAGGCAAAGAAAAGCAGGTCCGCCATTCAATCGGGACGGCGCCGGAAAGAATCCTGACGCTCATGCTGCGGAGCTGAAAAACGCTGAAAAAGCTGGCGCGGCTGTACACCGAGTCTTTCCAAAACCCCTCTATGCAATACTGGACTCTGCCAATCGAATACTTGTTGAAGACACCGAGCAGCACGTTTCGGCGCGCCACGCGGAAGGCTTCCTTAAGCGCCAGAAACGGGTCGTCGACAAATTCCAGGGAGGTTATCAGGGCCACGGTGTCGAATTCGTTGTCATCGTAGGGCAGGTTTTCGGCAAACCCCTGCTCCAAACGGGCTTTGGGACCAAGCCGCCTTCGCGCCAGCTCGAGGCTCGAACTTGAAGGTTCGAGCCCGGCCACCATATGCCCCTGCGACATGAACCATTCCAGAAAAATACCGCTCCCGCAGCCCACTTCCAGAACACGCCGTGGGGAAGCGGGCGTCCACACCTTCCGGAAAAGCTCTTTTTCGAACGCCAGCGCCCTCTGCCCCTGCGCAGAACGAAACCAGTTCTCATGCCACTCGGCGTCGGTTAATCTGAAAACGTAGCCCACGTCAAACCCTTACAGGAACAGAAACTGATTCTATTCATCCAACAGAACAGCCCCGCGGGACCCGGAGGTGACCAGACGGGCGTATCTGGCCAGGCATCCGCTCTTCACTCTCGGCTCACGCGGCTTCCACTTTTTCCTGCGATCCGCCAGCACGGCATCGCTCACCAGCAGCTCCAGTTTCTTATTCGGGATATCCACAAGAATCTCATCCCCTTCTTCGATCAGCGCAATCGGACCGCCAACGGCCGCTTCGGGCGAAATATGTCCTATGGCCGCCCCCTGCGTGCCTCCGCTGAACCGGCCATCGGTTATGAGCGCCACGTCGCGTCCCAGGCCGCGCCCTATAATCGCGGCGGTCGGAGTTAGCATTTCCTGCATTCCCGGGCCCCCCTTGGGACCTTCGTAACGGATAACCACCACATCGCCCGGTATGATCCGGCCGTCCAGAATGGCGTCCGCAGCATCGGACTCGTTTTCGAAAACCCGCGCCCTGCCCTTCCTCGTGAGCATCTCCGGGGCCACGGCCGACTGCTTCACTACACCCCCTTCGGGCGCGATGTTCCCGTAGAGAATAGCAATCCCCCCAACATTATGATAAGCACTTTCGAGCGGGCGGATGACCTCGGGCCGAACAACGCGCGCGTTTTCCAGGTTCTCGCCCACGGATTTTCCCGTAACGGTAAGAGGTTCGGGATGTATCAGCCCGCGGCGGGAAAGCTCTTTCATCACCGCCTGGACCCCGCCTGCCGAGTTGAGGTCTTCCAGAAAATGCTCTCCGCCGGGTCTCAGGCTGCACAGGTGCGGCGTGCGGGCGCTGATCTCGTTGAAAACGCCCAGGTCAAGGCTGATTCCGGCTTCATTTGCGATTGCCGGGACGTGAAGTACGGTGTTTGTGGAGCAGCCAAGCGCCATGTCCACCGCTATTGCGTTTTCGAAGGCTTCCCTGGTCGCGATGTCACGCGGTTTGAGGCCCCGTGTTACGAGGTCCATTATCTGCCCCCCGGCTTCTTTGGCCAGGCGCACCCTGGCAGAGCTGACCGCCGGAACGGTCCCGTTGCCGGGCAGCGCGAACCCCAGCGCCTCGGCCAGGCAGTTCATCGAATTCGCCGTAAACATGCCCGCGCATGACCCGCATCCCGGGCAGGCATTGTCTTCCAGCTCTTCGAGTTCACCCAGGGTTATCTGTCCCGCTTTTATCGCCCCCACGCCTTCAAAAACCGATATGAGATCGACCGGCTTTCCACCCACGTGACCGGCCAGCATGGGGCCGCCGCTTATGAGAATCGCCGGAATGTTGAGCCTCAGCGCGGCCATCATCATTCCGGGTATGATTTTGTCGCAGTTCGGAATCAGTACCAGCCCGTCAAAAGGATGGGCCATCGCCATTATTTCCACGGAATCGGCTATCAACTCGCGGCTTGCCAGGGAGTAGCGCATCCCTGCGTGATTCATGGCTATGCCGTCGCAAACACCGATGGTGCTGAACTCGATTGGAGTTCCGCCGGCCGACCGGATGCCTGCCTTGACCCCTTCGGCTATCTTGTCCAGGTGAATGTGCCCCGGAATAATTTCATTGGCTGAGTTGACAACACCGATGAGAGGCCGGTCTATCTCCAACTGAGTGTAGCCCATGGCTTTGAAAAGTGAACGATGAGGAGCCTTCTCGACGCCCTTTTTCATTAAATCGCTTCGCATCCCGTTATCTCCCTCTGAGGAATTTATGTGGCCTAAGTCCAAAAACATATAGTAATTATAGTATTTTTGGCTATTTGGAAAGTAAAAACGCCAAAGCCGCAATGTCACAAAGTTGACAAAGAATTATACAGCTTATATAATTCCAACCAATTTCAGGTGATTTTATATCATATAGTAGCACAAATTGCAGGCGGGCAGGGAATGGAAAAAGATGGCCGAAAACCGCTCTACCCCATCGGTGTAGTGGCCGAACTGATAGGGATACATCCGAGGACCCTGCGCTCCTACGAACAGCAAGGTCTTGTAAGGCCATCGAGACGAAGCGGCAAAAGGTTTTACTCAGACAACGAACTTCAATGGCTCAAATGCCTTTTAAAACTTCTGAACGATGACGGCCTCAATATTGCCGGAGTTAAGAAGCTGCTGACCGTAGCGCCCTGCTGGTCCATTCGAAGCTGCCCCGCAGTCCTCGATATTCCCCTGCCCTGCTGGGAGATAAAGCACCGCTGCTGCTGCAGGGAAGAGTCCTGCTCGGAGTGCGGAGTGTATGCAGGCAAAATGGATATTGCAATAAAGACGGCATCTTCGCAAGAGCCGGCCAAATCGTGAACCCACTATCATTCCGGCCTCCTATGAGCTATATATTCGGTCCGGTGCCGTCCCGGCGGCTGGGACGCTCCCTTGGAATAGATGTTATCCCGCCGAAGACGTGTTCTTTCGACTGCATTTACTGCGAATCGGGACCTACTACCCATCTGAGCGTAAAAAGAGAGGATTTCACCGACCCCTCGGAAATCCTCGCGGAATTAGGCGCCTTTTTGCGTCTCCACCCGGACGCAACGGACGTTCTGACCTTCTCGGGCGCGGGCGAACCAACCCTTTACCTGGGTCTCGGAGAGCTGATTGGAGCGGTTAAAAAGGCCTACCCCCGCTTTCCTTTGATAGTGCTTACAAACGGATCTCTCTTATGGGACCCGGAGGTGAGGCGCTGCCTTTTGAAAGCCGACCGGGTTGTTCCCTCGCTGGATGCTGTCACTGCCTCTGTTTTTCGCAGCATCAACAGGCCTCATCCGTCTCTGGAGCCAGGACGGATCGTAGAGGGAATCCGGGCGTTTCGGAAGGAATATAAAGGCCGGTTGCACGTTGAAATAGCTCTGGTCTCCGGAGTTAACGACAATCCCGGAGAGCTTTCGGCGCTCGCCGAAGTTATCGAATCCATAGGGCCGGATAAAATCGAACTGAATACGGTCGTCCGCCCTCCGGCGCGCGTGGGAACGCAAGGCCTCACCGACGAGCAGATGGCGCGGGCCGCTGCCTTTTTCGGATCGCTCGATACGGAAATAGTGGGCGCATTCACGTCTGAGGCGCGAGACTGCGGCGGCGAGCAGATCGGCCCCCGCATAGTTGAGACGGTGGAAAGGCGGCCCTGCACGACAGCCGAGCTGGCCGCCTCTCTTGGAGTCCCGGAAAAAATAGTGGAACTGGAATCAACAAGGCTTCAAAAACAGGGAAAGCTGCGCACGCTCAGCTTTGGCGGAAAACTGTTTCTGTGTCCCGGTAACGCAAAATAGTGCCCATCCAGATGAAATTCGTCAATTTACAGTTTATTGATTGGCCCAGACCTCACTTATGTATAGTGTCATCCCGTCCTTAACAAATTTTGAAATCGCTTCCTGCATCGTCATGACCTTGAGTTCTTCAGTCATACCTGTCCCCTTTTTTGACCCAAATTTTGATGTACGAGTCGTGTGTGGTGGAAATTTTTCACTTGAGTTCAGATCGCCCCCTACTCTTTGAAGCAGCAGTTGTTCATGTCCCTTTGGGACACTCTGAAACCATGAAAAGGCGTAGGATGGGTGGAGCGGAGCGAAACCCATCGGCAACTTTTCATAACAGCTTTTCACGTCCCTTCGGGACACCCTGAAACCATGCAAAGGTTCTATAGATATGC
>JBEKXG010000380.1:0-5236 GCA_049512295.1 Syntrophobacteraceae bacterium | reverse complement strand
AGGACAGGAAGTCCGATACATGGCCGCCTCGTTCGTCGTGGGCATCTGGGAGTTCCACGTGAACGACCTGGATCCGGGGCTCATCAAGGATGTGGGCGAGTACGTTCCCCACTTCTTCAAACAGAGCACCCAGCAGAAAAACCCGCAGCTTCGGACCATTCCCGTTTCCCGCGCGCTCCCGGGCGAACAGATGATAATGCCTTATGAGGAGGCCCGCAGCATCATTTCCGGCCAGGACAAGATCGTAGTCGCCCCATGCATTTGCAGAAGGGAACACAAGATGATGGGCGCAGGCTGTGACAGGCCGCTGGAGGCCTGCCTGGTTTTTGGCCTGGGCGCTCAATATTACGAGGAAAACGGGCTGGGGCGTCCGATAGGTCAGCAGGAGGCTCTCGATATACTCGATCAGGCGGAAAAAACCGGGCTGGTTCTACAGCCTTCCAACACCCGGAAAGTGAGCAATATCTGCACCTGCTGCGGGTGCTGCTGCCAGATTCTCAAAAATTTGAAACTGCTTCCCGAACCGGCCAATTATGCCGCTTCAAATTATTTCGCCGCCGTCGACCAGGAGCTGTGTACCGCATGCGGGACTTGCATGGACCGATGTCAGATGGAGGCCATAGAGATGGATGGGCAGTCTGCTTCTGTCCTGCGCAAGCGCTGTATCGGGTGCGGCCTTTGCGTGACAACCTGTCCGGAGGAAGCTATACGCCTTGAGCAGAAGCCTGAGGCGGAAAAGTCCATCCCGCCTCACGACAGAAGGGAAAGATTCAAGCGCATCACCAGCGAGCGAATGGCGCAAACCAATACGAAATAGTGCTGTCATCACGTAAGAGGAAAACGCGATGAGCCGCAATTTGCTGTTCATAACGTTTGAAGCAACTTGATTTCAAGGAGGGAGCGCCTGCCGAACTGTTGAAATCTATGGCGGTGCGCCTTACATAGACGTAACCTCCGATTTCAAATAGTAGAATGCAGGGAAACCCAACGATGAAAAACAAGCGGCATCATGGTTATTTTTCCAGATCGTGCGTCGCTATATCACACCGGGCGGTGGAATAGTCCAGGGCACAGCAATGGTCCAGCTTATAGAGGACGAAGACCAGGACCAGGCTGCCCATAAACATCCACACCGGCCCGAAAAGCCAGAGGGTGACCACCACCGACAGATAAAAAGCCCGCATGCCCATGGTGTAGTGCACCATCCCGGTGTCCAGGGTGTTCGCGATGAAGTCCGGCGACATCCAGGGATCGCACTCGACGGGGACGTTGATCATGAAGTTGATCTGGTTCAGATAGCGGATGGAAAGGGTGAAGCTGAAGAAGGCAAAGAAGAAGTGAACCATCAGCAGCATCAGCTTGATCATGAACAGCGCCCTCATCCGTGAAAATATCGTGGTAAAATCGAGGGGGACCTCGGAGATGTGATCGGGCCTGACGAGGAGGCTCAGGAGTCCCAGGCCTATAATCATGGCCGTAGAGGCCAGGAAACTCGAGGCCATGATCCAGTTGCGCAGCGTCTGCACCGAGAGGATGTCCCGCTTGTCTGCGATGATGGATTCCACCCACACGCGCCGCAGATGTCTGGTAACGCCCCGGTATGTCTCAAGGGGTGCATGGCGCACCTGGTAGAGCCAGTATAGATGATAAGTTGTTAAGACAACAAAGGTTGCAAAGCCGAAGACGACCTCCGTCCAATGAATGTCACCCATGTTTTTTTCCTCGCTTTCGAGAAGGCATTCAACCTCTCCATTTCATTTTTCTTCAAATCTTTGGCGCAAAATCAGAAAATCACCATTGTGTGCCGGTTGTTAAGGTGAATATTAATGGAAGGTTCAAATTTTTAAAGGTTTTAATTTTCAGCCGAACGAACAGCCCTTCGAGAGGATGTTAAATGATACGGTCAAAGTCAAGCTTTTGACATCGACAGACACTGGTCCAGTCCACATTCCCACACCCGCAGCGCGTGGGTTTCCACATCGATCTGAATTGTCTTCGCGCCTTCGCGCCTTCGCGTGAGACCCTCGTGAGATAGACTAACTACACTCAAGAAGGGACAAATGCCCACTGTCTTTATTAACCATACCGGCGTCACGATTGCTTCAAAAAGTGATGCGTTGAACGAGGCAAAAGCCCGCTTCGCGAAAAGCTGCGCACGTTAGAAGCCATCGTGCTCCGCTTTGGCGTCCCTTAATATGCGTAAATCCCGCAGGGCGTTCGCGGGACGCCTTTTCCGCCAAAGACCGGATCGCTTTAATCCATCAATTCTCCAACTTGTGTTCGGCATGTCTCTTGCTACCCACCTGCCGGGGTCCTTTTTCCGGCAATACTGTACGGCTTCGCACTCCAAGAGGACTGATGCGCCATGGCCAGCATTCTGATTATCGATGACGACCCGTTCATATGCGATATGCTTTCCGAGGTTATCCGGGATATGGAGCATTGCGTAACCTGTTCACACACCATGAGCGGTGGTGTGCGCGAAGCAGTGACCGGAAAATATGACGTGGTTCTGCTCGATGTCGGACTGCCGGACGGAAACGGTCTTGACGCAATCTCCTGGATTCAGAAGATCGAGCCTGCGCCGCTGATTATCATCATTACAGGGTCCGGCGACCGGAACGGCGCCGAACTTGCGATTCGAAGCGGCGTATGGGACTACATTCAAAAGCCCGCTTCGATCCACGACATGACCTTACCCATCCTGCGGGGCATTCAGTACAGTGAGCAGAGGAATGCCGAGGGCCAGGGCGGGACGTCGAGAGTTCTTAAGCTTGACGGGATAATCGGAAATTGCCCCGGGATGAAGAGCTGTTTCGACTTGGTCGCCCAGGCGGCCGGCAGCGACATGAACGTCCTTATCACAGGAGAAACCGGCACCGGAAAAGAACTTTTCGCAACCGCCATCCACAACAACAGTTCGCGCGCGAACAAGCCCTTTGTTGTCCTCGACTGCTCCGCTTTACCTGAAACGTTGGTCGAGAGCATTCTTTTCGGCCACGAGAAGGGAGCTTTTACGGGAGCGGAAAAAGCCAGGAATGGATTGATAAAGCAGGCGGACGGCGGCACTCTTTTCCTCGACGAAGTTGGAGAGCTGCCTTTCCAGGTTCAGAAGGCGTTTTTGCGTGTCCTTCAAGAGCGCCGTTTCCGCCCGGTTGGAGGCCATACGGAGATTGAGAGTGATTTCCGGCTGATTGCTGCGACCAACCGGGACCTCCAGAGGATGGTTCATGAAGGCGCGTTTCGCAACGACTTTCTATTCCGGTTGAGGTCGTTCATTATAAATCTGCCGCCTCTAAGAGAGCGCTCAGAGGACATTTCCGACATCGCCAGGCATTATGTTGCAGGGATTTGTGAGCGCCACCGCATTGGATTGAAAGGCTTCTCCCCCGAGTTCATGGGTTCTCTGGCAGCCTACACGTGGCCCGGCAACGTCCGGGAGCTGCTGCACGCTCTTGAAAGAGCTCTGTACATGGCCTTTCATGAACCGACCCTGTTTCCTCAGCACCTGCCCGACCACATCCGCATTGACCTTGTGAGACATTCGATCGCGAGCACAATTGCGCTCGGCAAAGGAAATAGCGACTCAGTGTCCGGGCCGGGTTTGCCTTCTTTCAGAGAATACCGCGAAAATACCGACAGACAGTACTTCCTGGAACTGATCGCCCTGGCCCGCGGCAATATCAGGGAAGCCTGCCGGATATCCAGCCTTTCGCGCTCCCGCCTCTACGATCTATTGAAACACCACAACGTGATGAATCCCACCATGGCTAATTTCTGAGCGTTCCGGGCGTTTCCCCGCCGGCCGGCTGTCCTGTTTTCCGGACTCTGTCCGGATTATCGGACCCGGTCCGGGAAACAGGACATGTCCAGGCACGGCAAATTCTGATCGTATTTCATGCACCATATTGAAATAACTACACAACATTTCATATAGGCCCGGCGGCACAGTTGTTGCCTTTACCTTTTTTAACAAAGGAGCGGGCTTATGAAACTGATTTTCTACAGTGCCGATAAAAACGATTTCAGCTCGGGTTTGCTCGAGCAGGTCCGCGCCCTGGTTCCCCTGGAAAAGCTCGTAGTATGCCGTGATTGCCAGCAGCTTCGAGGCGCTTTGCTCAAGCCTTCGTACGACCTTTTTGCAGCTATACTGGTGGCTTCCGGCCGCCAGGATCTGCTCGGTCTTATTTCCATGGCTGAGTTATTGCACTCAATTCGGGTCATCCTCATTCTCCCGGACCGGGAGACGGAGACCATTTCAAAAGGGCACGCTTTGAGGCCGCGGTTTCTCACGTGGCCTGCCCCCGATTCCCTGGAAATTATCTCAGTCCTGCACAAGATGTTGGCGAATGTGAAAAAGTGTCATGGAACATAGGGTAAGGGACGATCAACCGCACGTGGAGGTTACACGATCTCAATATCGATCTGGTGTTAACAGAGGAAGAAGCGACACTTCTCGACAAAGCCCCATAACAGGAAAGGGACCGGTGTATCATGAGGAAAATGACATTAAGTACACGACTCACGCTGGGAGGAGTCATGATTGTTGTGTTGCCGATCGTAATAATTGGCCTGTTTGCAATCATGAAAGCGTCTAATGCTCTGACCGATATATCCAAGGAGCAGGTCGCCAACGTGGCGGTGAAACTTGCCGACATGACCCAGGTAGCCCTCTCGAAAGAACTAAAACTGTTAAAAGAACTATCCATAGAGCAGACAATAGTCGAAACTGCGGCCAGGGTGGGCACCCACAAGCCGGAAGATTCGGCAACCGATTTTGAGAAAGTGAGTAAGCACCTGTCCGCCGTCATGAAGCAGATCGGCAGTGAGTATGAGGAGATTATCGTCGTCAGCCCTGAAGGGGTTGTCTTAGCAGACGGGAGCGATGGAAAAAGCAAAGGCATCAACGTTACGGACCGTGACTACTTTAAGGCTGCCAAAGATGGCAGAGTAACCATTGGTACGGTAATCAAATCCAGAAAGACCGGTAACCCGGTAGTGCCGATGGGCGCCCCGATATTGGGAGAGAGCGGCGAGTTTGTCGGAAGCCTGGCTATTATTGCCAATATTGACTTCCTTTTGGAAAAGGTCGCCGGGGCAAAGACAGGTAAGACGGGTTATGCCTTTATGGTCGATGGCGATGGGCGCTTCATTGCCCATCCCAGAAGAGAACTCGTTTTCGAAGGGAATGTAAAAAACTTCAAGGGGATGGAGGCCGTCGTGAGCGGCATGCTTG
>JBEKXG010000379.1:0-5240 GCA_049512295.1 Syntrophobacteraceae bacterium | reverse complement strand
GGCCAGGATTCCCGCGTTTCGATTCTCTGTGTTGATGAGACGCAGCTAAAATTGAACGAGAATACAGTTGTCGTCCTTAAGAGCGCTACGCCTTCGGCGCGAATGGGCATCGCCGTTCCCGCGACGCAATCGGGGGCGGGCGCAGGTCTCTACGAGGTGCCGGCGGGGGAAATCTGGCTGCGCAACAAAAACGAGAAGGCCAAGTTCGAGGTCCGAACCCCTGCGGTGACTGCGGCAATCCGCGGCACTGAATTCAATCTAAAAGTCGATCGAGCCGGAGCAACGGCTCTAGTCCTTTTGGAGGGTAAACTAACGTTTGCTAATCCTCAAGGGCAGATCGATCTCGATCCCGGTGAAGAAGGCCTTGCTGAAGTCGGCAAGGCGCCGGTCAAAAGAGTGATCCTGCAGCCCAAGGACGCCGTCCAGTGGTCCCTCTATTATCCGGGAATCTTCAGTTACCGCGATATTCCTCTAGGCGCGCGGCCTGAAGATGGCGCGGCATCTCCCACGATTCGCAAGGCCCAGACCTCTTATGATCACGGAGACCTGGACGGCAGCGAGCGGGATGCCAACGAAGAACTGGCCCGGGACCCCGAAAATGGTCCGGCCCTTGCGATCCTTGGCTGGGTATCTCTGCAGAGGCAGGACCCGCAAAAAGCCATGGCGTATTTCGAAAGGGCCCGAAAGGCGGCGGGGCCGCAGCCTGGATCTCGGCTGCCTTCGGCGGCCGCACGCCTAAGGGACGGTTCGCCGGGATTGACCGTATCAGGGCTGGCCCTCGCCAGTTACCGCATGGGGGATGCCGTAGGCGCTTATAAGCTCATAACCGCAGAACTGAAAAAGGATCCTTCTTCCCTCATGCTGGTTATGTCGGGTTATTTTTCAATGCTTGTCGGCAAAATTGACGAAGCCAAGGCGCTTCTCACCGACAGCCGCATCAGCGGGCGGGATTCAGCCATCGCACATTCACTGCTGAGCCAGATATACCTCATTCAAAACAGCAAGGAGCAAGCGTCCGGCGATGCGGCTATCGCCATGCGGGCAAATCGTGAATCGCCGATGGCGCGAATGACGGCCGCTTTGGTAAAGATATCCTATTTTGACTTACCTGAGGCCCGCAGACTTCTGGAAGAGGCCCTTGCCGCCGACCCCCATTTCCTGGAGGCTTACGTCTACCTCGCCAGGCTCTGGCTGGGGGCCGAGTATCTGGACCGGGCATGGGAGATTATCTGCAAGGCGCTGGAGATTTCAAAAACCGACAGTGAAGTTTTGAGCCTGGCTGGATTTATTCGCCTTGGCTACAGGGATTTCGATAAGGCATTCAACCTGTTCACAGAGGCTGTAAAGAATAATCCGGGGTTTGGAGAACCTCACATCGGCCTGGCCAATATCGCGTTCAGGAATCGAAATTTCGGCGGGGGTCTGACGGAAATGCTGACGGCAACGCTGCTCGAACCCAGGGTATCGCTCTACCAGAGCAGCCTTGGAAAGGCGCTCTATCAAACGAGGTCTTTCGATAAGGCGCTCGAAGTTTACGATTACGCAAAGACCCTCGATCCCAACGATCCCACCCCGTATCTCTACAAGGGAATTGCCCTCTCGGACCTGTACCGTCCCGGAGAAGCAATACAGGAAATCAACAAGTCCATAGAACTAAACGACAACAGGGCCGTTTTTCGGTCCAGACTCATGCTGGACCGGGACCTCGCCGTAAGAAACACTGACCTTGCGCGCGCCTACAGCCAGCTTCGACTGGGGGATTGGTCATACAGCAAGGCCCTTACGGCGGTGAAAGACGACCCGCTCAACGCTTCGGCCCACCTTTTTCTCTACTCCGCATATTTGTCCTCGACGCAGCGGGTTGACGCCGCCACATCCCAGCTTCTCCTGTATCAGTTGCTCGGTCCGGCAAATGAAAACACCTTCAATGTGTACACCGACTACACGCCGATGTTCGAAATGCCCTATGCGAGACTTATGGTTAACGAGGGCATCGGAACCTGGGCTGACCATGAGGCTCCGATTCAGGATCACTCGATCGAAGTTTACGGCGGCCAGCCCGGGTTGGCGCTGGCTGCTTACGGAGAATATCAAAACGATCCTGGATTCAGGAAGATCAATAACCGCAGTGAATCCATTTATGGAGAAGTGCAGGGAAAATTCGAACCCACAATCAAGGATTCCTTTTTCGCCGATTATATCTACAACAGGCTCCCGTGGGGAGACACCAACAACCCGAATGATTATTCGTATAAAACCGACCCGAACTTGCGAGTGACAGGCAATGACAACTTTGCCGAGGGCGGATACGTACACCGTTTTTCACCCGAGGCTGTTTTCATTGGATACTTCAAGTGGGGTAACGCAGACTGGCTGAATACGGATTCCCTTTTTTACCGCTATTTCGATAACCAGGGGTTCCTGCACGACCTTTGGGCCAATTACTATCGCCACACGGTCCAGGATTTCAAAAATGTCCAACTCCAGCAACAAGTCAAGGTTGACGATCATACCTTCATCGCGGGGTTTGATTATTTTACCGGCTCTCGCGATTATTTCAATCGAAATTCATTTATTATAGACGTCCCACCTGCTTACAACTTCATCACCAATTACAATCCACCGGATCGCGCCACCTCCATCTATGTGCGAGACTACTGGCGTATTTGCCCGCAGCTTCTTATGGAGCTGGGCATTTCGGGGGACATTATCTCAAGTTCCCGTCTCAATGCTCCCAATTCCATATCTTCGTCTACCGTCAATCCATTGGTTGGCCTCAATTATGAAATTGATAAATCAAATACTCTACGCTTTGCTTACCAGGGCTATGTAGATGGCCACTCTTTTTTAAGCGCGAGTATAGCTCCTTCCGAAGTGGCCGGGTTTCCGTCACAGATAAATGCCGCTGAAGGTTCGAAAGTAAAGGAGTTGGGCTTTGCATGGGAGTCGCAGTGGAACCCCCTTACCTTCAGCGTGTTCCGCCTGCTGGCCTATCGCATCGACGATCCTCAATATGATGCGAACTACAATATAATCAATTGGCGAGACGAAGGCATCGGGGGCATATTTATCCTCAACCGCCTGTTGACCTCATCGCTTGGCCTCTCGGCCAGTCTGGGTGGGAAAATGGTGTCCCTGAGCGCTCCCCCTAACACCGTTAGCTCTGCCACGGGCGATTTCGATGAAATAGACGGAGCCGTCGGGCTTTCGTACATGCGCCCCAGCGGCTGGTTTGCATCAATAAAAGATACCGTCGTGTACCAGGGCATTGGCAGTCTGAGCGATAAGAGCCTTACGCTAAAACAGGCAAACATGGGAGATCCTTTCAATCTGGTCGATATCACCTTCGGCAAATATTTTGCGAACAAACGTGGATTTGCATCCCTGGAATTAACCAACATATTCAATCAACATTTCTATTATCAAACTGAACCGGTCGCGTTGTGGGGCTTTTTCCCCGACCGCAGGATTATGTTCCGCGTTGGTCTCTACTTCTGAAACCTTTGAGAATGTTTCGTACACATGGACATAGACTCCTTTCTGAGAACGCGATACCGGGTTGGGGCTCTTTGGGTGTTCAGCCTGCTCCTGATTATCCCGCTTGCGTCCTTCTCACTGACAGCGGAACTTGAAAACCAGGTCTTTGACCGATTCTTCGCCATACGGGGCGCCCAGCCATCTCCCCCTGAGCTGCTGCTTGCAGCTATAGATGAGCCATCCTTTCAGGAATTGCGCCTTGCGTGGCCCTGGCCGCGAAGTCTTCATGCCGCATTGATCGATCGGCTAACAGAGTCCGGAGCCCGCCTCGTCCTGTTCGACATTCTTTTTACAGAACCTTCAGACCCGGAAAACGACGCCGCTTTTGCTTCGGCCATCAAGCGTGCGGGCAATGTCCTGCTCGCCGAGACCGTCGATCATACCGATGATAATCTTTTTTCCCGGACTATAAGACTACGGCCGCTTGGCCTTTTTGCAGATTCGTGCAGGGGGACGGGGCTTGCCATGATAACGCCGGACAACGATGGAGTGGTCAGGCATTTTCAGGTACAGATCATGGGGGCGTCTACCCTGCCCGCCAGCGCCGTCCTTGCAGCGGGAAAGCCCGATTTGCCGTCCGGGTCATCCGGTTGGATAAAATTCGTAGGTCCCGCCAGGAGCATCGACACGCTTTCATACTATCAGATACTCGACAATGAACATCCGGTGCCCGTGGAGCGCATCCGGGACCGCATCGTACTGGTTGGCCGCCAGTTGCAGGCCTCTCCTGCGCCATTGGGCCAGACCGATCTTTTCCCTACACCTTTTTTTCGAAGCACCGGGGTTTACACCAGCGGAGTCGAGATCCAGGCCAACATAATACACAATCTTTTAACCGGCCAATGGGGGAGGGAAATCTCCGCCACGGTGAAGCTCATCGCATGCTTCGGGTATTTTTTGCTTTTTTCCCTCATGTTCACCGCAATCTCTCCATTGTTCGGGCTGATTGCCCTCGCAATATCGGGCCTCGGTCTGAGCGCTATTTGCTATTGGCTTTTTCGCGCTTTTGATTTCTGGGTTCCTCCAGTAATGTTTGTGTTAGGAACCGCTTCAATTTACACCGGTAATGTGGTGCTTCAATATCTGGCGGAGGCAAGGCAAAAAAGATGGCTGCGCGGGGCTTTCAATCGATACGTTTCTTCTGCGGTCGTCGAATCCATTGTTAATAACCCGAGTGCTTTGGAACTTGGTGGACAGGAAGTCGAGGCGACTGTGTTCTTTTCCGATCTCGCCAATTTCACGGCCTTCTCCGAACGTCTCCCTCCAAAGCAACTCGTGGCAGTTCTCAATGAATACTTTACTCCTATGACAAACATCATTCAGGAGCATCGCGGAGCGCTGGACAAATTCATAGGAGACGCCGTCATGGCATTCTGGGGTGCCCCGCTTCCCCTGGAAAACCATGCTCAATATGCATGCGAGGCAGCCCTGAAGATGAAGGAGGCCCTTGTCAGCTTACGGGAAGGCTGGAGCCAGCGCAACTTCCCCATCCTTACCGCCCGCATGGGAATTCACTCCGGACCGGTTGTAGCAGGCAACGTCGGCTCCAGGGAGCGTTTCAATTACACAGTGCTGGGGGATACCGTAAATCTTGCTTCCCGTCTGGAGGGGGCAAACAAACTCTATGGCACAACCATCTTAATCAGTGAGGATACATTTCGGCTCGCGGGTCCAGCGTTTTTAGCACGAGAGCTCGACTCGAT
>JBEKXG010000378.1:0-5242 GCA_049512295.1 Syntrophobacteraceae bacterium | reverse complement strand
AAGGGCATTCACCACCTGGCTATGGCCACGAGAAACATGGAAGGCACCATCCGCTTCTGGCGAGACCTGCTGGGCATGAGGCTGGTGGGTGGGCTCGGGAAAAAGGGGTACAAGCTCTATTTCTTCGAAATCTGCCCCCAAAATTATATTGTATTCTTCGAATGGCCCAATGTTGAGCCTGTTCCAGAAAAAGACCACGGCTTCCCCGTCTCCGGACCCATGGTTTTTGACCATGTGTCTTTCGCGGTCGAAGATGACCGGTCGCTCTGCGCGTTGCGCGACAGCCTGGATGCCGCAGGCTTCTGGGTTTCGGATGTGATCGATCACGGCATTATCCACTCGATCTACGCCTTTGACCCTAACGGCATCCCGATAGAGTTCAGCACCCCGGTGGAGGGCGCTGACCTGGGCGCCGATCCCACGATGGTCGATACAGCGCCGGTCCCCGCCGCGCTGCAGGGCCCGGAGCCCGTTGCAGGAATATGGCCGACGCCACCGATGGAAAGCGCTCGCGACCCCGACAGGTGCCTGATTTTTCCCGGCGAAGGAGAAGAACTGGTCAACGGCGCGAAGAAAAATTGGTTCACCTGAGCCTATGGCGTCATAATCTCAACGCTCCGCTAGGCGTGCGGCGGCTAGCTCTGGTTCACCTGAGCCCTCATGCCGCACAGGCAAAATCGCGGTCGCAACAGTTCCCGTCAGCGGACCCAAGCGCAACCGTAGAGGTCGCAACGGAAGCCACTGACGTCAGGGCTGCGCGCGCAACGGTCGCAGTCACGGACGGCGTTGTGCCCACAACGGTCGCAGTCACGGACGGCTCTGTGGCCGCAATCGTCGCAGTCGCGGACGGCGCTGCGCTCGCAACGGTCGCAGTCACGGGCGTAGGTGACGCCGTAATGTGCCTGCCAGTCGGGGTCAAATCTTGGGTCCCAGGTCCCCTGCCACTTATAGTCGTTGGGGTTATAGATCCCCTGCACTATGGTCAGATTGTCCAGCCACGTGCATTGAGCCGAAGCAATATCGGTTAAGAACGCCGGAACCAGGAGTGTTGCGCCAAAAAGAAAAATCAGGGCAAAAAGGCCGGGTTTTCTACCATTCATGGAAAAGACTCCTTTTCGGATTACGCTACCAGCAGATCAGAGCATCTCACGGATCGTGGTAGAGACTGACGCGGAAAGGGTCTTTCCCAGTCTCCCCGTGTCTGGAATTTTTCGATAAATTTCCATACTCCGCCCAGAGCTTCGCGAAACGCTCCCATATCATCTTCACTCGCCAAAGATAATCATTACTTGTTGCTTATTTAACAAGGCGATAATCCCCGATCAGAATTGAATTTTGGGCTCTCCCGAACTCCCATTCCTCTTTTTCGCAATTCATTCAAGCTCCAGAATAATAATCCCGATGTTCATAAATGAAGTCAAATCAACGGTATTTCGTTCAGATATCCGGGGCCCACTTTTCTTCCGGGGAGAAGTTATGGGAAGGCACTTTCTTTCTAAATTGCGCACTCGACTGTTTCTTATTGTACTTGTGGCCATTATCCCGGCTCTGGTTTTGACGCTCTACTCTGATCTGCAACGCCGCCGCAAGGCACTCGCCGCCGCTGAAGACAGCGCTATGGATCTGGCCTTGAAGTTATCACAGTCTCAGAAGATCATGATCGAGGGCATACGGCAAAACCTTCTTACCCTCTCACTGCTTCCACAGGTACAAATGCGAGATGCTGTGGGGAGTTCAGCTATTTTTGCCAAGTTGCTGAACCGATCCGCCGGGCTTACCACCATTATCGCCTACGGGGACACCGGCGAAATCTTCGCAAGCGCGCTTCCTTTCACAAACCCAATCAATGTTTCAGATCGCTCATGGTTTCAACGGGCCATTGAGACCCGCGACTTTTCAATGGGTGAATATGAGATTGGCCATATGACGGGTAAGGCCCAGATCAACTTCAGCTATCCTGTCTTCGATGATGAGGGTCGGCTAAGAGCTGTTCTCAGAACAGCGTTCGATATTGAGTGGTTGAATCGTCGATTAGCCGAGGGGAATTTGCCGCAGGGTGCGCGATGCACTATTCTGGACGGCAGGGGCAGAGTTTTGGCACGCTTTCCCGATCCGGAGAGCCACGTTGGTAAAACGATATCCGAATCACCCTTTGTCAGGACAGCTTTGCATCAAGGTGAGGGAGTCGCCAAGGGGGTCGGCCCGGACAGCATTGAGTCTGTATTCGCGTTCGCATCCATAGGCTTCGGCCCGGAAGCAATGTATTTTTCTGTGGCCATTCCCAAAGAGGTTGCTTTTGCTAAAGCAAACCGGCTCATGCTGCATGATCTTGGTCTCCTGGGCGTCGTAGCGCTGCTGGCGCTTTTTGCGACGCGGTTTGGCGCCGAGAGGTTCATCCTTCGCCAGGTTGCCGGGCTCCTTAAAGCGACCAAAGAAGTCGCCGCAGGCAATCTGGGTGCGCATACCCGTCTGCCAAACGTCAAAGGCGAACTGGGCGAGCTCGCGCAGGCTTTTGACCAGATGACCGAATCGCTCCAACGCCGCGAATCTGAGCGCCAACTCGCTGAAGACCGGCTCAGGCAAGCGAATGAATACCTCGAAAACATCTTCGAGAATTCACCGGACGGCATTGGCATTGTTGACAGGCATGGAAAGTTCATCAAGTGGAATAAAATGGCGGCCGAGCAATGCGGCTATCAATTTAAAGAACTTAGGGGAATGTCTGCTTTTGATTTGTATTCGGATAAAGACCAACTGGATAGAGTGCTGGCCGAATTGCGACGTGAGGGTACCGTCAGGAAACATGAAATCAGGCTGAAGAAAAGTGACGGTACGGTCGCTGAACTTGAAATTTCCATCAGCCTGCTCAGAGACGATGCAAAAGGAATTATTGGCAGCATTTGTGTGGCAAGAGACTTGAGCGATATAAAGAAGGCACTGACCGCCCTGGGAGCCTCTCATGCGCAATTGCACAAGGAAATCACCGAGCGCAAACGCGCAGAAGAAGTATGGCGGGATAGCGAGGCGCAACTCCGCCAGATTATTGACTTGGTGCCACATATGATTTTCGTCAAGGACCGGGATGGGAAATATCTCCTGGTAAATCAGGCAGTCGCCGAGAGCTACGATACCAGCGCAACTGCTCTCACCGGAAAATATCATGGCGATTTCCATCCGGACCAAAGCGAGTTGCAGCGGATGTTGGATGATGACCGCGAAGTCATGATGAGCGGGGAAACCAAGCATATTCCCGAGGAAGCTTTTACGGACGCCAGGGGCAATCAGCGTTTCCTGCAGACTACGAAGGTCCCTTTTAACATAATCGGCGAAAAGACCAGCGCAGTGCTCGGCATTGCCATCGATATTACCGAGCGCAAACGGGCCGAAGATGAGCACATGCGCCTGGCGACAGCGATCGAACAAGCTGCCGAAGCAATCATCATGACCGATACAAATTGGGTCATCGACTACGTCAATCCGGCTTTTACGGCCATGGCTGGCTATGACAGCAAAGAGATTATCGGCCGGCATATGCGTCTTCTTAAATGCGATAAACATGACCGGGCCTTCTACAGAGATATCCGGAAAACGCTCGCCGGAGGCCAGGTATGGTCGGGACGGCTCACTAACAGGAAAAAGGACGGCTCATTATACGAAGCGGAGGCCACGGCATCTCCCGTCCGGAACAAGTCCGGGGCTATCATCAACTTTGTGGCCATCCACCGGGACATCACCCTCCAGGAGAAGCTAGAAAGAGACCTTCGCCAGGCGCAAAAGATGGAGGCCATCGGCACCCTGGCCGGGGGTATCGCCCATGACTTCAATAACATTCTGACGGCCATAGTCGGTCACGTGGAAATAGCCGGCTTCACGCTTGCACAGGAAGATCCGGTACGCCGCAATCTTGATCAGGTGCTCCAGGCAAGCGCCCGCGCAAAGGACCTGGTCAAGCGGATTCTCGCCTTCAGCCGCCGGACCGAACAGAGGCATCAACCCGTGCCCCTCGTCTCCGTTGTAAAAGAAGCGTTCAAACTGTTGCGCCCTTCTCTGCCGACAACCATCGAAATTCGCCGTGAGATTGCATTGAGTCCGGAAGACGGGGTGGTTTTTGCCGATCCAACCGAAATACACCAGGTGCTCATAAATCTTTGCACTAATGCGGCCCATGCCATGCGCACACAAGGCGGAGTTTTGCGCGTCAAATTGTCCGATATGGTTGTCGATGACCCCCGGCACTCCCTGCACCCGGACCTGGGGCCGGGGCATTATGTATGTCTTGCGGTAAGCGATACGGGCCATGGCATCGACCCTGCGGTCAGGGAAAGAATTTTTGATCCCTACTTCACCACTAAGAGGATCGGTGAAGGTACGGGACTCGGGCTTTCGGTGGTCCAGGGAATCGTCAGGACGTATGGCGGAGCGATAACGGTCCATAGCGAGTTGGGTAAGGGAACCACCTTCGAGGTGTTTTTGCGAAGCATGGAGAAACATACCTTAACCCTGACGGAGTCAAGGGAAGCTCTTGCCGCGGGAGCCGAACGAATACTCTTGGTTGACGACGAGAACATTCTGGCTGAGTTGGGAAAGGAACTGTTGGAGTCTCTTGGCTACAAGGTCGTTGCAAAAACCAGCAGCATCGAGGCCCTGGAGACCTTCCGCGCCGATCCTCATGGGTTCGATCTTGTCATCACCGACATGACTATGCCGGGTCTAAGGGGCGAAGAGCTGGCCGGAGAGATCATCGCCCTGCGAGGAGACATTCCGGTCATCCTGTGCACCGGCTACAGTGAGCTTATCAATGAAACGAAGGCGCGTGAAATGGGAATCCGCGAGTTCGTCATGAAACCCTACAGTATAGCAAACTTCGCCGAGACCATTAGAAAGGCGCTGAAAACGAGTTGAGGGATTTATTAAGAAACGAGATCGTGGATACCACAGATCCTCGATGTCGGCAATTTTTAGAGGAGGTGATCCAAAACGTTAGGGTTTCTTTTACTTTGGCGGTAGAGGGGGCAAATGGAAGCAGTTGAATATTTATCAGAGGTTGTAATAGAGACATTGAAAGAATTTTCTGCAGAAAGGCGAGCATTGACGCCGGTGGCTCTTTGCGATGCGCTCGCTACAAAATGGGCAATCATTTCACTACTGTCCAAAACTGGACCTAACGGCTCTTCCAGTGAAAAAGACTCGGATCATTATCGATCCAAAGGAGAATTGGCACGTGTTCCGCTGAAACAAACCA
>JBEKXG010000377.1:0-5265 GCA_049512295.1 Syntrophobacteraceae bacterium | reverse complement strand
CGTTGCCGTTTCTCGTTGCCGCTTCTGGTTGCCGCTTCTGGTTGCCGCTTGGCAGAACCAAATCGTTTCGTTGTATGATCTTGCCCGATGAAAACAAAATAATCGGCTAAGGACTGATGACACGCAACCTGCAACCCGGAACCCTGTTTTAAAAGGAGTGCCTCAATGCCCAAAGTTCCAGGCGATGATATGTTCGTCCAATCGGTGCTGCCCCAGGGCCAACTGGCCTACCAGGACATTCGCGCAATTCCTGAGGCCTTCGGCGGCCAGGTCGGGCAGACGCTCCAGCAAACGGGCGATATGCTCCAAGAGAATTCCATCCGGCGCCAGCAGCTCGCCGACGAAACAGCCGTGCAGGATGTTTATGCCAACCAGTTTTCGCCGCAACTAAGGGCGATTACCCAAAATTACATGAAGCTCGAGGGCAAAGACGCCGAAGCCGCTTTCCCGCAATGTCAACAGCAAATAAACGATCTTAGAAATCAGACTCGCGAAAATCTGAATCCGTACCAGCAAAGACTTTTTGACCAAAGGAGCACGCGCCGCGTCGAAAGCGACCTTGACGGGATGGCCCGGTACGCCGCCAGCCAGACCAAACAATGGGAATGGAACACCCATAACGCAGTATTGAGCGATCTGATCGCCGAGGCTGAGGCATATTATAACGATCCTCGGCGTGTCGCAGCCGTGGTAAGCCAACTTGACAACGAGACGGCGAACTACGGACTAAAGCACGGATGGAGTCCGGAAGTTCATGAATATCAGTTGCGCAAAAACAACGACATGCTCTGGAGCGCCGTAATCATGCGCCAGGCCCTTTTCGATCCTGCAGGCGCAATGGCCACCTATCAGGACGCAGCCGCAAAAAAAAGAATTTCCGGAAGCGCCCAGGGGGAACTTGAAAAATTCCTCAAGCCCATCCAGGACCTGCAAGCGGCCCAAAGCGCCTACGGCAAAGCCACAGGTGAGGCGATGGCCCAGGCGATAGCAGGCGAGGCGCAGCGCCAGGGAGTCGATCCGAGCACGGCCCTGACCATCTGGAGCGCTGAGGGCGGAATTACGAACCCGGCCACAAAGAACCCCAGTTCGTCGGCGACCGGAATATTTCAACACACCTCCTGAACGTGGTCCGATCTTGGCGGAACCGACCAGGACCGCCTTGACGCTTCCCGGCAGGTTCAGCTCGGACTGGCCCTAACAAAGCAAAACAATGCCGCGCTTGCCAAGGACCTTGGCCGGCAGCCGCAGCCGTGGGAGGTCTACCTTGCCCACCAGCAGGGGATAGACGGGGCAACGGCGCTTTTTCACGCCGATCCGAACGCCAACGCAGGGAATGTTGTCAGGAACCCAAAGGCGATCACCGGCAACGGTGGAACAACGGAAATGACTGCCGGGCAGTTCATAAATTACATCAAGGGCTACGTTGACCGGCATTCGATGATGTACGCCGCAAACGGGGTCCCGACCGCTCAAAACCTCGCTCAAAACTATGAAGCAGGCCGAGAGGCCGTAAGAAATTTGGCCCGCCAGGAGCATCCCGGAGATCTGGCAGCCGAAGATCGATATGTCAATTTTTTCGAAAATCAGGCCGGACACCAGATGAGCGCCTGGAAGACAGTCAACAATGCAGACTGGGCAATTATCAATAAGGGCCTCAATGGTCCAAACGGCGCAGCATCATGGAACGATTTTAATGCAGATCCTAACCGGTATGAAGCCTATTTAAGGCTCTATAAAAATGATCCATCAATTTACCACAATATCACCAATGCGATCAATGTAAATGCCTTCAAAGCGTGGGACCCGCCCGCTACAGCGCAAACGAACCAACTCTATGACAAATTGAACGGCATGAAGGATACGGACCGCGCTCAATTCACAAACATGAATCTCTTGCCATATTACGGCGGAATGCCTCTAGCGCAGCTTAACAGCCTGATAGATGCACAGGACAGGATTCGCAAAAATGCTCCAACCGAGGCCGCAAAGCATACAGCCCTGCAATCCTCGCTTTTCGCGGTCAGGGACATAACCAAAATGGCCCAGTCCGATCCAAACTCACCACTTTACCGTATCATTCCTGAATCGCCCCTGCTTGCAGATCAACGGGCCTGGACTGGATTTGTTAGTAAATTCGCTCAGTCCCTCGATGACTGGCAACAGAATAACAGCGGCAAAATCCCAACGGATATGCAGAAAAGGGAAATCGCCCAGGGAATCCTTTTCCCGAACGGAGCGGCAAACCAACCTGTAATCGCACCGCCAGCCTCAGGAAAGTCCGCACAACCGTTACAGACCGCCTCCGGGGACTACCCTGAGAACAGCGACCCGTTCGGTTTATGGGTGGCCCGGCAGCTCCAGGCACATGGAAGAGTGGTAGCGGATGAAACGATCTCCTCCGTCAAAAAAGCCATGATCGCGCAAAATCCCAACATCGAAAAGGAATACCCCCGGACAAATATGGTACCTGTCCAGAAGGCAGGTGAATAATGCCTGATATGGTTTTCGATTTCTCGGCTTTTCCCGAAGAAGAAAACCCCGCCCCGTTAAAAGTGATGCCTTTTGATTTCTCGGTCTTCCCCGAAGATCAGAACCCAGCCTCGACAAAAGAGATGCCTTTCGATTTCTCAGCTTTTCCAGAACAGCCCAAGGCGGAAACAGTCCCTTATGCGGGAGAAGATCAGGGATCGCAACTCAGCTCTTATAATCCCGACTCCTGGATGAATGACAAAATCCCAGCAGCTCCCGCATTCGTGCCGCCTCCGGCGCCTCCCGAGCTTTGGCGTGAAAATGCCTCCCGGCTGCAGCAAGACATTTGGAACATGAGCGGACCTCAACCCAACGAAGGGCCGCGTCTCGATCATCCTTTGCGACCGGATCTTTCTTACGCGGCGACGGGGATTATGCGGAATCTGGAAGCCGGATTGCGCAAAGGCTTCAATTATACCGTAGCGAATTTGCTGTCGCTTCCCCCCGCAATGCTTCCAGAATCTGAACGGCAGGCAATAGACTCTACCGGCTTCGGGCAGGTCTTTCCGACGAGAGAGGCAATGTTTAAATCCACCCTTGCCGCCATGAACAAGACGCTTCAGGTTGATAACCTGGCCCCTCCGCAGGATTTTGCTGATTCGTTAGCGCGAGGAGTTGGCGAAAGTGGCGCGCCATTAACCGAGACGCTTGCGCTATCGTATCTTACCGCGGGGATTATGAACCCGCTTACCGAAGGAATCGCCACGAAGGTCCCATATCTTTATGCGTGGCTTCTCCCAATTGCCAGAGATGCCGTTACATTTGGCTCTCAGAGCGCCCTGGACCCGGGTGCAACCCTTAAATCAACCGCGATGGGCGCAGGCGCAGGTGCGGCGTTGAGCTTGCTCGGACCATACGGGCGACTCACCAGGGCGATAGGTGGGGCAGTTCTTGGCGTAGGACAAGAGTACGAGACGAACCCGCAGGCGCAGCCGGTGGACTATGCCAGAAACGCCGCGCTCATGGGGACCTTTGCCGCTATCGGCGGAGCGCATGGAATAACACCGGAAGAAGCGGCAGCGTTCACTATCATGGATTGGGCAAGGGCAAAGGGATACTCGCCGGAGGTTCTTGAACAGACCATTAAAGCGCAGGGAATTGGGCCGATTGCAAATGAGTTCGCGGATGATGTGACGGCGCCGCAAATGGAAAACGGCTCAGGAGTGATTGAGGGCAGCGGGCCGGGAGAACCCGAGGCCACTGCACCGTCTACACTTGAGTATCGAAACGGTCAAGAAGTTGAAGAAGCCGAGCCAGGCCCGATAGAGTCAACGCTCAGACTATATAGACTACTGGCAAAGAACCTTGAAGCCGCCGCAGAGTCTCGCCCGTTCGGACATGCAGCTCATCATATTGTCGCTTTTTTTGCAGAAAAAGCTCAGGTTGCGAGAGATATATTGCAGAAATTTGACATCCCTCTAAGTTCCGCCGATAATGGTGTCTGGTTGCCAAACATGGATGGGGTAGGGGAAGGGGCATATCATCCTGAACTCCACACCGACGAATACCATAGGCAAGTTGAACGCAGACTGAAAACTGCAGCGGACCGCGAGGAAGTCTTGGAAGTCCTTCGGAAGATAAAGAAAGAGCTTTCTGAGAATAAGTTCCCCTATTAGGAGTTTATCATGAACGTTTTTGAGCTTGCCCCCGATTGCAATCGATATCAAAACCTGGTTTTCGCATCCAAGAAAGACTGGGCTATTTTGGATCAATTTGACGAGAGGCGCCTAATACAATCTTGGACTCCTCCCTCTGTTAAGGTGTTACGGGATGATAAGTTCAATCAAAATCTTCCTCCAAGTGATTTCCCGCACCTCGCTGTGGCTGTTCCGGTATTCAGTCTGAGGGCTGTAAATGTTTTAAGGGGTATGCTTGAAGAAAATGGAGAAATCTTCCCGCTCTCCTGCACCGAAGGAGAATATTATGCCTTCCATGTGACTACATTCATAGATGCCCTTGATGAATCCAACTCGGAAGTTGAAAGGTTCGAGAGCAGCGGCCGCATTATGCGGGTCCTCAAGTATGCGTTTTTCGGTGATAAACTCGGCGGGGCCACAATCTTTAAGATTCCGCAATTCCCCAGGTCGGAAGTCTACGTAACCGATAAATTCCATAAACTGGTTATAGATAATGGCCTACTGGGTTTTAAGTTCGTTAATCTCTGGGAAGGCTGAAAAAGCTTACTCTTTATTGGCGTCAAACAAGCAGAGCTTGCCCAACGTATATTTAAGTACATCTCTTAATTCCGTCGATGACGGAATTTTGTTGCCCGGCATGATATGAGCAGGACTACATCCTTCGCCGAAAATCCTGTAGGGGCGCGGATGGCTGGAGGAAAACAGGATATACCTTGAGAAGTGCTTTTCACGAGGCAAGTAAATACATAAATACCTTTAGAAGTGTGGAATTTTTTCGAGGGCGCTCCTCTTACAATTCACCTCATTGATCCATCAGGCCGCCTGATTAAAAAAGGACTGGGCAACAATCTCGACAAGGCAGAGTCTTTCCAGCCAACGCAAATGGGGTCCGCAAATGGGGTCGGACCAAGACAAGGTTTTGCATCTGCTTCAGAAATTACGAAATTTCCCCATTTTTCAGGCCTTAAAATGATGCAGTCAAAAAGATCCCTTTAATGCGATCTTGGTTCTCACAGTTGTTCCAGAAATGCATAGTGCCCCTATGTTCGATCGAAAATGGAAACTCCACAGCCCTCCTATATCGATCTGAGACTTGTCC
>JBEKXG010000376.1:0-5268 GCA_049512295.1 Syntrophobacteraceae bacterium | reverse complement strand
TCCAGGATTCTCAGTCAAGGAGCCTGACGGCCGCTGGTCCGGGATGGACGCGGACTTCTGCCATGCGTTGGCTGCCGCCGTCCCGGGGGATGCCGGGAAGGTGGAATTCATCTCGCTGGCTGCCTCTGCGAGATTCCCCTCTCTGAAAACCGGCGAGATCGACGTGTTGGTCCGAAACACCACCTGGACCCTGGAACGCGAGGCTACTCTGGAAGTGATGTTTCCCGGCGTACTCTACTATGACGCGCAGAGTTTCCTGGTTCCAGCGAAAAACGATGTGCACGACCTTTCACAACTGAACGGAGCCAACATTTGCGTCGTTAAAGGGACTACACACGAAATGAACCTGGCGGATCATTTTCGTGCGCGGAACTGGAGCTACCAACCCATCGTTGTCGAATCACAGGAGAAAGCGGCCGAAGCCCTGTTTTCCGGCCAATGCAAGGCCCTCACCTCGGAGTTGCCCCAGTTGACAGCCATGCGGTTGAAAGCGCCGGGAGGGCCGGAAGAGTACCTCATTCTACCCGACCAGATCTCAAAGGAGCCCATGGGTCCAGTCGTACGGCGCGGCGATGACGAATGGTTCACCGTTGTGAGATGGGTTCTCTTTACACTCATCAGGGCTGAGGAAACCGGCATCACCCAGTCCAACGTGCGCTCCAGGTTGGAGGCCAAAGTGGACCCGCTGGTGCAGCGGTGGCTCGAACTGGACGGGATCATCTCCAGGGCATTGACTGTTCCGCCCGGCTGGGCCACACGCGCAGTGGAGAGCGTCGGCAACTACGGAGAGATGTTCGAGCGCAACTTTGGCTCTCAGAGTGGCCTCAAGCTCGAACGTGGCCTCAATCGCCTCTGGACCCACGGGGGTTTGATGTACTCTCCCCCATTTCATTGATTGTCCCGGGGCGCCATGCCCAACCCTGGCGCATACCCCATGTGCTAAATGAAGCCTGTCACCTGAACAAGTTGTGAACCCATTTCCTCGCAAGGATAACCATGGCCGTCTCATCTCGTTCCCCCTGCGGCGGCCGTCATTGGCGCCTCCCTGGCACTTCTCGTTTTATACGGTACAAGGGTGGAGCCGGTGGACAAGGTGTTGCGGGACGTTGATTGGAAAACGCTCCTTTTTATCACCTGCATGCTCATTCCAGGACAATATGTGACCGAGAGCCAATGGGTTGTCTATGATCGTCGGAAAAATTTCTGTACGGTGAAATCAGTGGCCTTTTTGAAGGGATTGTCGGATCTGGACTTGGTTTCTGCAGGTAATCTCCAACCTCGAACTAAAAGTCTGTGAGTAAAACTCAAAACTTAACAGCCGTCAGCATCTCCCGGTTTTTCGCCTGGTCTTCCGCCATAAGTTCCATGAGCCGCCTGAAAACCGGACCCGGCCTCCCATCTCCGATCTTGTTTCCATCATATTCCACCACGGGAAGGATATTGAAAGAAGTCCCGAAAATCAGAATTTCTGCGGCGTCGCAGGCCTGCTCAGGCGTTATGTCCGCTTCGGCTGTCGCGGCAAGTTCAGCGCCCGTTAATCCTTCGGCGAGTTCCATCGCGCGCGTTACCGTAATCCCCCGCAGGATGCGTGAGAAACGCGGAATGAGCAACTCACCCTTCTTCGATACGATGCCAACATTTTCAGTCGACCCCTCGGCAAGAAACCCTTTCTCATCCAGTGAAATTGAATAATCGGCGCCCCGGTCAACCGCCTCCTTTTTCATCAACACATTCGGGAGGTAGTTGCAGTTTTTCACGGTTGCAAAATAGTTGGTCTTAATGGGAATATGCGCGGTTACAAGTCTGACGCCTTTTTCATATTTTTCAGGGGCGACAGGCTCGCAGGCGACCACTATTACATAGAGCTGGCTTCCAACGGTTTGATAGGGATTTGCGGAAAAGCTTCCGGGGCCTCTCGATACGAAAAGCCGCACCAGGCAGGTCTCGCTGTTCCCGGCCCGCACTGTTTCACAAACTATCTCGATGAGGCGCCCATCGTCGACCGGCGACTCCAGAAAAGATATGGCCATCGAACGCTTCATCCTGTCGAGATGCCTGGCAAGAGCATAGATATTCCAGGCGGTGCACTTGAAAACCTCGAATACGCCGTCCCCCCGATGGACCATATGATCGTCAACCGGCAGCAGCATCAGGGCGGGATCGGTAATGACACCGCCATACCAGCTCGAGTACATGGCGAGATAATTTGAGAGATAAGGCCGCTGCATGGAAAGCAGACTGTCAATTACCTGGTCGAAACTCAATAAGGGCACAGACATATGTTCACTCCAGTCAGGAAAGCTCGCGGGGCGGCGGCTGCGCCTGGACCCGCCCGGAGCTTTTCGCCGGTGGCGGCCGTCCGCTCTATCGGCGGTAAAGGTTGATCTGACCTAAATCGCTCAATTCAGGTATAATATTATATTTCCGGGTCCATAACAACGGCGGTCCTGTGGACATCCGGATGAATGCAACCCAATCAGATCGAGTCCGAATGAAAATAGAATGTTTCGTCTTCGACTTTGACGGCACCCTTGCTGAATTGAGGCTTGATTTCGCGGAAATGAAACTGCGGCTGCACTCGCTTGCCGAAAGCTACCTGGCTCCAACCCCGCCGCCGCCTTTCCTTCCCGTCCTGGAATGGCTTACCTGGCTCGAGAAGAACATTCGAGAATCAATTGGAGACCGGGCCAACGGATTCAGGCAGCAGGCCCTGATCCTGATTGGCGAAATGGAGCTGCAAGCCGCAAGAGGCGGGGCGCTTTTTCCATTCACCAGGCCGCTTTTAAAGGCTCTGGCCGAAAAAGGCGCCAAGACCGCAATCATAACCAGGAACTGTGAAGCCGCAGTCCGGCTGGTCTTTCCGGACGTCTCCGACTATTGCTCCGCCTTTTTTCCACGCGACCATGTCTTGTCCTGCAAACCCGATCCGGCTCATCTCATCCATGCGCTGGAATCCGTTCGCGCAGATTTGCGAACAGCTATCATGATCGGCGACCATCCCCTGGACATTCAAACCGGCAGAGCGGCCGGGGTAGTGACCGGGGGCGTATGCAGCGGCAACACTCACAGAGATGAACTCCTGCGGGCAGGGGCCGACTGGGTTGCAGACGATTGCCGGAGATTGATCGAACTTCTCTCCAAAGAGGGATTCATTTTAGGGATTGAGGGATTGAATTCCTGAATCCCTGCATTAATAAATGCCTGAATCCTCTTGAAGGACATCTCGATGCAAACTTTGCCAAAGTGCCTGCTGCTTCCGATAGATGGGACAAACGAGTCGCTTCGGCCGGTTTCGTTCATCAGCCGGCTGTACCCTGTTTCAGAAGTCAGCCTGATCCTGTGCTACTTCTCGGCACAGCTTCCGCCCGCCTATTCCGGAGACGTGACCCCTTCCCCCGAAATGCTGAGAAAAAAAAAGCAATTCGTTCAAAGCCGTCAGCAGGATGTACGCCGCATTTTCGACCACGCCAAAGACGTACTCGTGAAGGCGGGTTTTTCCGAGGAGCTTATACAGGAACACGTTCAGCAAAAGGAAATGAGCGTCGCAAAACATGCGTGCCTTCTTGCAGACATCAGGAAAGTCGATGCCGTTCTTGTCCAGAAGCGGGTTTCAAGCAGCCTGGAGGGTTTTATCAGGGGAGATTCCGCATCCGCGCTTCTTCAGCACTGTCTGGCGAGCCCGGTCTGGTTCACCGAAGGCGGAATCGACCCGAAAAGCGCCGCGATATGCATAGTCGACGAGGATGCTTCATTGCGGATAGCGGACCACGCGGGCTACATGCTTTCCGGCTCCCGAGCCGAAATTACGCTTCTGCACACGGCCAGGAAGCCCTCACATCCAATTTCGTGCCGCCCTTCCGAGGCCCTGAATAAGCTGGCCGGCTACGCCGATATGCCCGGGGGGCGAGAAAAGCTCTCATACCTTTTAAAGGGCGCCGCAATACTTAAGGATTACGGACTCGATGAGACCAGGGTCCAGATAACGCTCATTCCCGACAGGGGTGATACGGCCGGCGAAATCCTTTCCTGGTGCACATCTAACGGAGTCGGAATAATAGGGCTCGGGCACTCTCAGCCGGAGGGAGTCTGGGGTTCATTGAAAACTTCGGTTACCAGAAAAATCCTTGCGAATTTCAAGAACATGGCGGTCTGGGTAGCGCAGTGACGGAAATCGGAATGAAACTCCTCGTATGACCTCACATTTTGAAGTGCATACGCTGGTGAGCGCTGGTACGCCTGCGGCGTGCCGACTTCTTGGTTAAACATTGGAGGCAAGCCCTTTTCCCACGCTACGCGCCAACCCACGCGCCAGAGAAGTGCCGATCTCGCTTCGCGGGCTCGCCGCACCTGCGGCGCTTGCTCGCGCCCCCTCGCGCCCAACGCGAACAGACGCGCATGAGGCCGCGTAGCGGGAAGGCCGACCGCCACGCGCGTCTGCCATGCGCGTTGGGCTGCTGCGGGAGGCCTTGTTAGCCGCGTATCTTCCTGCCCGCATCTCCCCGACCGGCGGGTTGTTTCTTGGATTTTTTCGAGCTTCGCGCAGGTTGGGCGCTGACAGCCTGAACCGTTGCACGTTTGGCTGCAGGCTGAGGCAGTTTCTTTTTCTTGAGTTCTTCGTACGCAATGAGAATCGGGCTTGCCACAAACACAGATGAGTAACTCCCGGTCACTACACCTATCAGCATCGCAAAGCTGAAGTCGTGAATTACGCTGCCGCCCAGAAGGAAAAGGCAAAGTATCACGAAAAACACGGTCATCGACGTCAGCACCGTTCGGCTAAGTGTCTGGTTTATCGCCCCGTTTATCATGTCGCTGAATTTGACCTTTTTGTCCTTATTGCGGTTTTCGCGGATTCGGTCGTACACGATGATCGTGTCGTTCAGCGAATAGCCGGAGAGGGTCAGGAGGGCAGCAAAAACCTCCAGGCTGAATTCTTTGTTGAAAAGCGCGAAAATTCCAACGGTTATCAGAATGTCGTGAACGAGTGAGAGCAGCGCGCCGAGCGCATACGGGAGCTGAAGGAACCAGCAGAGCAGAAGGGTGACTACAAGGGCTCCTCCGATCAGATACACCGCGCTTAGCCCGATCGCTTCCAGCAGGTAAATGCCCACTATAAGGACGCCGCCCATTACGAGGCTGCTCGTCCACTTGAATTCAAACCGCCCGGAGATATAGATAGCGATCAGCAATAAAGCGTAAAAGATAGCATAGAGCGCCTTCTGCCGAAGGTCATGCCCCACCTTCGGCCCAACCATCTCGACGCGCAGC
>JBEKXG010000375.1:0-5273 GCA_049512295.1 Syntrophobacteraceae bacterium | reverse complement strand
GTGACCCCCATCAGCCGGAAAGGGATGAAAGCAAGCAGGACGGCAATCGGGATGGTGATTACCGGGATAATGGCGCTGGGAATGTGCCAGAGAAAAATTAGAATTACGAACGAAACCGTAATTATGACTTCCGCCAGGGTGGACTTCAAATTATCAATGGCGCGCAAAATGAGTTCCGAGCGGTCATAGATGGGAACCACCTTCACACCGGGGGGGAGTCCCGGTTCAATCTCCTTTATCTTTGCTTTGACGCGGTCGATGACATCGAGCGCGTTTTGTCCCTGCCTCATCACAACGATGCCGGATACGGCCTCTCCCGTACCGTCAAGATCGGATACTCCCCTCCTCAGCTCCGGTCCCTCGATCACCTGTCCGACATCTTTTATGCGTATGGGGGCGCCGCTTTCACTGGTAGCCAAAACGATGTCCTGGAAGTCCCTTGCGGATTTGGCATACCCACGCCCGCGCACCATGTATTCGGTCCCACCGAATTCGATCAGCCTGCCTCCCACCTCGCTATTGCCGCCTCGGACGGCTTCGGCCACGCGCTTCACGGGAATGCCGTAGCCTTGCAGCCGAATGGGGTCCAGGTTCACCTGATACTGCTTGCCGAAACCACCGATTGGGGCAACCTCTGCAACGCCGGGAACTGACTTCAGGTAGTAGCGCAGGTACCAATCCTGATAAGAGCGCAGTTCCGCAAGGCTGTGCCCTCCGGACTCATCTATCAGTGCATACTGGAAAACCCAGCCCAGACCCGTGGCATCGGGTCCCAGTTCGGTTTTCACTCCTTCAGGCAGACGGGGCAGCACCCCGGAGAGATATTCCAGCGTTCTTGAGCGTGCCCAATAAATGTCCGTACCATCCTCAAAGATGACATATACATACGAGTAACCAAAATCCGAGAGGCCGCGCACAGCTTTAACCCTGGGAGCGCCAAGCATCGCCGACACAATGGGGTAGGTTACCTGATCTTCGATGATGTCCGGGCTTCGGTCCCAGCGCGAGTATACAATTACCTGTGTGTCGCTGAGGTCCGGGATGGCGTCCAGGGTAACCCTTTGCATTGACCACCACCCCGCCGCGCAAGCTGCGGCAACTAGAACAAACACGATGAACCGGTTGTTAACGGAGAAGTCCACGATGCGGTTAATCATGCTCGTGCCCCTCATGGACGTGGGGCTGCTGCGCAGCGTCTGCCTTATCCAGATAACTCTGCGGCGCCTTGTCGAATAGTTCCTTACAGTGCTTGCAGCAGAAGTAGTATTTCGCGCCCCCGTAATCACTCACCAGATCTGCCGCCTCTGCCTCTTTTTGTTGGACAGCCATGCCGCAAACAGGGTCCTTTGCAACTGTGCTCGGCGCATCCGCCTTTTCGGCGCCGGAGGCGCCGTTCTGCCCTGCTTCCGAGAGGACAGCCGCCTGGTGGCCGCTGTGGTTTTTGTCAAATTCAGCCTTGCATCCAGCGGAACAAAAATAATAGGTCTTGCCCTCAAAATCGCTTGTCAGGCCGGCTGGCTTCGCCTTGCCGGTATAGACCTCCATTCCGCACACGGGATCTTTTTCGGACGCGCCGTAAAGCCCTGCAGCCGCCAATTTCATCCTGCTCTCGGAGTCAATGAGGAAGTTTCCGGAAGTGACAATTCGCTCTCCGGCCGTTAACCCCTCCAGTATCTCAACCCTGCCGTCAAAGCGCCATCCGGTCTTCACCGTGCGGGGTTCGAAAAATCCGTTCCCGCGGTCGACAAAAACAGTCTTCTTCAATCCTGAATCGAGCAGGGCATCCGACGGAACAGTGAGAGCCGGCTGAAGAGTGATGACAAAGTCGACATCTACGAACATCTCCGGACGAAGAACATCCTCAGGATTAACCGCATCCAGGCGCACTTTCAGAGTGCGAGTGGCCGGATCGAACTGCGCCGGCACTTCGCTCACCGTTGCATCGTAGCTCCTGCCCTGTCCGGGAAGAGACACCTTCGCGACGTTTCCGGGATGAATGTACTGCGCTTCGCTGCTGAAAATATCCGCCACGACCCATACGCGGCTCAGGTCAGCAATCCTGAATAACTCCGCACCCCGATCAACCCTTTGGCGTGGGGAGACGTTGCGCGAGAGCACAAGGCCGGTGGCCGGGGATTGTATTTCGATGTATGTCGCATTTCGCCTGGTGCGCTCGATTTCATCGAGTTGGGTTTCTCCGACACCCATGCCAAGCAGCGCCACTCTTGCAGATTCCTGTCGATAGTCATAGTAAGCCGGCGCCGAGGTTTGCTCTGCTTTGAGGCGCTCCAGTCCGGGCTGCTCGTGTTTGGGGTGCTCGGCCTTGGGCAGCTCAACTTTGGGCTGCTCCGCTCCATGTGACTCTGCTCCCCTCTGCAAAGCGGCGCGCTGATCCGCTGCGCGTTGCATTGCTGCGTGCCGCTCTGCTTCACGTTCCATAATCTCAGCCTGCTGTGGTCCGCGATATTGTGATCCACGCACGTATTCTCTTCGCGGTTTTACTCCAGGCTGCTCAGCCGTGGGCTGACGAGCCGCCGGCTGCTGTGCTGCAGGCTGTTGCATTGCAGACTGTTGTGCTCCGGGCTGCTGGGCGGGGTTCCTGGAGCGAAGTATACCCAGGTATTCCTGCTGTTTGCTCAGGAAATCACTGCTGTAAAACGTGGCCATGAGTTGGTCCTTTTGGACCAGACTGCCTGTGGTGCTTTCATGGACATCAAAAATCCACCCGTCGCTGCCTGCAAGCATCCGGTACACGCGGTTCTCATCGGGAACTATTCTGCCCAGGGCCCGAATCACATGGGTTTCCGACACCCTCTGCACCGTGTCCACTTGCACGCCGATAAGCTGCTGTTTCTGAGGGGTAATGTGCACGGCGCCGGACGAAAGCAAATGAGGCGAGTTTTGCGGCCCGCCCGCAGTGGATGCCTCATCCGCATAAACGGGTTCCAGGGGCATGCCGCAAGGCGCGACCCCGGGTTTATCGGACGTGTGCGCCGGGTTCATGGGGTCCACGTAATGCAGAATCCGCCGTTGGTTCTGAGAATTATGACTTCCGCCCGATCCGCTGCGGTTGTACCAGGCTCCACCCGTGAATGAACCTATGATGACAATAAGGAACAACGTGAGGAGCAAAGGTTTTTTCATTCAGACATCGCCTTTCCGTGCGTGCTCTTGGAACCCAAACCCTCTGCCCTGCGGCAATCGAAGCGGGCAAAGGTCCAGGGAATGCCGATGAGGGTACGTAAAACCCCGATAAATTGATTGTCAATCTGAAGCCGTCGTTTGCAATTTGGAATTAGGTTTATAGATCAGACAGCGCCATCAAAGTCAATGCATACGAAAGGGAGAATAATTGTCAATATCAGGTAAATCAAGGGGTCCGAACTCGCTAAAAGGTCGCTCTATCCATAAAATCCAGCACCACCCTGTTCAATGCCTCGGCCATGTCCACTATTCTGGGGCCGGAGCGACATGTGAGACCGCAGTCATATATGTAGATCCGGCCGTTTCGCACCGCGCTGACCTTTGCCCACTCGGGATCGTTTTCCAGGTGAGCTTTGATCTCGGGCTCACAGAAGAAAATTATTTCCGGGTCCCTGGCCAGAATCTGCTCCGGATCGCAAACGAAGTATGCCTCTGGACCGTCTCCAGCCGTGTTGGCGCCGCCGGCAAACGCGATCACATCGTTTTGGAAGGCCCCCGGGCCGGGCGCAATCAGCGGGTCCCAGTTCATGATGCGGAAGACGGATGGCCGCCGGCGCCGGGCGGTTGATTCAAGATTTTCGCGAATGCGGCCAAGCCTTTTTTCCAGGGAATTTATCAACCGTCCGCAGTTCTCTGCCCTTCCGATAAGCGATGCGATGTCGCCAAAGGTGTCGAGCGCGGCCGCAATTGTGGGAGGTTCGCTGTGATAGACTCTCACCCCGGACTCCTCCAGGACATCCCGGACTTCCGCCTGGTGGGACCCAAACGTCAGGACCAGATCGGGGCCTGCATCGAGTATCGCCCTTATGTCGGGCGAGTACCACGATCCAAAGCGGCGGATGCGGCGCACGCAATCCGGGAAATCGCAATCCTCGGTAGCTCCCAGCAAATCTCCAACGGCGCCTAGCGCCGCCACGATTTCGGTCTGGGTCGGGGCAAGGGAGATAATCCTCAGGGATTCCATCCTATTCACTCTCGGATATTGAGGCCGCAGAATCCAGCAGAACGCGGGTAAAAACGTTTACAAGGCCCCAAACAAGGTCCAGGGAGTTGAAATGCTCCGTAATCGTCTCGTCAAACAAAATGTGAAAGGAAGGCTCGAATTCTTCGTCTCGAATCCAAAAAATTATCAGAACCGGAATTCGCGGCAAAATCCTGAACCGATAGGACAGACCCCCAAGGTTGACCTTTTCACCGCCTATATTTCCCGCCGCAGCGTCCAGAAGTTGCGGGCGGTCATCGAATGCACCGGTGAGCGACTCCACTGGAAGCGTGTGCGACGCGGTAAAAAAAAGGCTTCCTCCGGGAAGGTCTTTTTCGCTTACCCATTTATTGGCCAGAGGTTTATTCTGAGCGCTCAGAAGATAATGGACGACCACCCCTTCGAGCAGAAAAGCCTCTGAAAAACCGGCCAAGCGCCCGAGTACCTCGATTTCCTCTGTTTCGGGATAACAGAGAACCACCGTGTTCAGGAACGGAACAACATAGACGCTTTCTTCCCGGTCGTATTCCACTAAGGCTCTTGCTGTGATTTCCCGCGGGTCGGCCTGCCTCAGCGCATCCCACAACCGGGGGTCGAGATGCAAGTCGCCGGCTGACGGAAGGTCGTTGGATTCGATTTCTTCGGCCAGGCCGGATATGATTTCGCGCGCCGCATCGGCCATTTCTTTCGGGACCATGATTCGCCCCCAACCCTTCTGGGGAACGAAAAGGGCCGTATAGGGCGTCTCCTCGAACGACCTCAGCAGCACCGGTATTCCTTCCTGCCTCAAGGCCTCGGTAATCACGTCGGCTTCGAAGCGATTGGAAAGAGTATGCACCTTTACGTATTTTATTTGCGTTTCAGTCAATCGTTCTCCTCAGCAATTGCCGGTCTCACCGGATGCGCTTTCCGTGAACCATTTTATTGTATTCCCATATCGGCAAAAACTCAAATGGAGCATGCCCGTCACTCTAAGCCCCTCGGCTGGTTTCCGTCCGGAAAGGGTTTCCCGGGGTTTGTCATTCCGGTTCAGCGGCCAATTGATTTAAAAGATATTCCTGCCAAATTGGTCGAAATAATGTATATA
>JBEKXG010000374.1:0-5318 GCA_049512295.1 Syntrophobacteraceae bacterium | reverse complement strand
GCATGAGATGGAGCGCTCATACTCCCCGGTTATCTGAAGGTCAGGCACGGTTTGAAATGGCGGGCAAATACGATGTAATTGTGATCGGAGCAGGTCATGCCGGCTGTGAGGCGGCGCTTGGCTCCGCGCGGCTGGGCTGCAAAACTTTGTTGCTGTCCATTAGTTTGGACACCATCGCGCACATGCCCTGTTCGCCTTCGGTGGGCGGAATAGGCAAGGGCCACCTGGTGAGGGAAATCGACGCGCTCGGGGGCGAGATGGCCAAGGTTTCGGACCAGACCGCGATTCAGTTCCGTTTGCTCAACACAAAAAAGGGGCCTGCCGTCCGTGGCACTCGGACTCAGAACGACAAAGTCCGCTATCGGAGCGAAATGAAGCACAGATTGGAGCTTCAGCCCAATCTCGAATTAAAGCAGGCCCAGGTCGAATCCCTCATTATCGAGGACGGGAGGGTATCGGGAGTAATCGACCAGTTCGGGGTTTTCTACGAATCGGCGGTGGTCGTTGTCGCAACGGGGACCTTTCTGCACGGCCTTATCCATATTGGGAATAACCGGATTCCGTCGGGCAGGGCTGGCGAGTTCCCGTCGATCGCGCTTGCCGACCAGTTAAAGGGGTTCGGGTTCACTCTTGGCAGGATGAAAACGGGTACCCCGGCCCGGATCAGCCGCCGGAGCATCGATTTCAGCTCCTTTCGCGAACAGCACGGCGATCCTGAACCGAGGCCTTTTTCACTGTTCACGGCAAATCTTCCGCTCCCCCAGACGCCATGCTACATCGGGCGCACCGCCGAACGGACCCATGAGCTTATTCGCCGCCATATTCATCTATCTCCGCTTTATAACGGGGCCATCCAGGGTGTTTCCGCTCGCTACTGCCCATCACTGGAAGACAAGGTGATGAAGTTTCCGCACAAGGATTTTCATCAGATCATTCTCGAGCCCGA
Organism: Syntrophobacteraceae bacterium; assembly: GCA_049512295.1. Taxonomy (GTDB): domain Bacteria; phylum Desulfobacterota; class Syntrophobacteria; order Syntrophobacterales; family Syntrophobacteraceae; genus SbD1. Next base: position 4,372 of record JBEKXG010000374.1, on the reverse strand, counting down.
GGGTCTGGATACTGAGGAGATATATGCCAGCGGCACGGGCAATTCACTTCCGGTGGAGATTCAGCTTCAACTGATTCGCTCGATCCCGGGGCTGGAATACGCTGAGGTAATGCGGCCGGCCTACGCGATCGAATATGATTTCATCCAGCCCACACAGCTCCATTTTACACTTGAGACTAAATTGGTGGGGGGCCTTTTGCTGGCCGGCCAGATAAACGGGACCTCCGGCTATGAGGAAGCGGCCGCGCAGGGTATGTGGGCGGGCCTGAACGCCGCCCTCAAGGTCCAGAAAAGACCCCCGTTTGTTTTGGACCGCTCGGAGGCCTATATTGCCGTAATGATCGATGACCTGGTCACAAAGGGGACCAGCGAGCCATACAGAATCTTCACCTCCCGGTCTGAATACCGCCTTCTGCTGCGGGAGGACAATGCCGATTTGCGTCTTCTGGGGAAAGGATACGATCTCGGACTTCATGATTATTGCGTTTACAAAGAGCTTCTCGATCGCCGTGAGGCAATGGGCGCCGAACTGGAAAGACTTCGGAGGACTTTTGTGCGGCCGTCTTCCCATGTGAGTGAAATGCTGGTCCGCAGAGGTTCGAACCCGCTCGATGAGCCGGTCTCGCTGGAAAAACTTCTTAAGAGGCCCGAACTTACCTATTCTGATGTGGAAGCCATTTGCGGGAACGATCGACTGCTTTCTGAAAGAACGAAGGAACAGATCGAAATCGAGTGCAAATACGAAGGCTATCTTCGGCGACAGGAAGCCGAGGTGAACAGGTTCAAACAGATGGAAGAAATGCGGATTCCGGCGGATTTCCCCTATGATCAGGTGCCGGGGCTTTCTAACGAGGTCAGGCAGAAGCTCGGGGCCGTGCAGCCGGTTTCGGTCGGACAGGCGTCGAGAATTCCGGGAATAACTCCGGCAGCCATTTCCATTCTGCTTGTTTTTCTCAAGCGTTTTCGCGAGAGGTCTTCTGATGTGGAAAGTGCTGCTTAGCGATACACATTATTAGAAGATTTTGCTTGCGTGAATTTGAGTTTACCCATAGTATAAACTAGGGTCTTTCTGTAGCTGCTTCCGTTCCGCTACAAGAAAAGGGGGAAAGAGATCATGGAGGGGAAAAACGATAAAGATTTCATTGCGACCTTGAGAGATCACGGCCTTCAGGTAACCTATCAGCGGTTGGCCATCTATCAGGCCCTGTACTTCACCAAAGAGCATCCGAGCGCCGAGGTTATTTACCAGCAGGTAAAGAAACGCTTTCCGATGATTTCGCTCGGAACCGTCTACAAAACACTCGAGAAGTTCTACGAAGTCGGCCTCATTCAGAAGGTGAGCCCGATAACGGAAGTGGCCCGGTACGACGCGATGACATCTCCACACCATCACATGGTCTGCCTGGAATGTCAATCGATCCAGGATGCTGAGAGTGTAGTCGGGGAACCCAAAGCAACGGTTCACGAGCACAATGGATTCCACGTCGTGCGGCAGCAGGTGGTCCTTCACGGCTATTGTCCGGCGTGTAAGGGGAGTTGTACCGATTCAAAGTCCTAGAGTTCTCCCGGGCATCGCGTCCCGGTGAGAATGCTTCTTTCGATCCTGCCTTGAATGAGAAGAGCGAGCGGGTTCGCATCCCCTCTGAAATGCTTTGGGGTTCTCTGTTCTGAAGCTTGTGTGATATTCGGGTGTATAGCAAAAATCCAGTGTCGGAAAACGGAAATCTAAAATCGTAGGTTTGGACGCTGAAGCTGGAAATCCGATGGAGGGTGCATTATGAACATTGTCGTCGTCATAAAACAGACCCCGGACACGGAAACTCTTATCCGGATAGCGCCGAATAACAATCAAATCGTAACTTCAGACATCAAGTGGATTATCAATCCCTACGATGAATTTGCCCTGGAGGCCGCCCTGCGTCTCAAGGAAAAACATGGCGGGACGGTCACGGTCATCAGCTACGGGCCTCAGAGGGTAGTTGATGCCCTGAGGACCTCTCTGGCCATGGGCGCAGACGACGCGGTGCTGATAGATGATTCCGACATGAAACGCGCCGACTTCCTTCAGGTTACCGAGTCTCTGGCCGCTGCCGCCAGACAGAAGAACCCTGATATCATCCTGATCGGTTCGAGGTCGGTCGATTATGACCAGGGCCAACGGGGCGCAATCCTTGCCCAAAGGCTCGGATGGCCTCATGTGGCCCTCGCCGTGTCTATGGAATGCAATGGGACCAGCGTCGTTGTAGAACGGCCGATCGAGGGTGGAAAAGTGACGATAGAGGTCCCTCTGCCCGCGTTGGTCACCTTCGGCGGATCGCATGCCGTATGGAATCCCCGCTACGCTTCCCTGCCCGGAATCATGAAAGCAAAGAAAAAACCGCTGGCCTTAAAAAAACTTTCGGACTTGGGACTGGATCCAGCGGATTTTGCCCCCGAAAAAGTCAGAATCCGGATTACCTCCATGGAACTGCCTCCGGCTCGAAAACCCGGGAAAATAGTGGACGGAGGACTCGATGCCGGTGAAAAGTCAAAAGAACTTGTCAAACTTTTGCGCGAAGAAGCCAGAGTTATCTGATACAGGAGCCATCCCGATGACGAAGAATGTTCTCATAGTTTGCGAGTTCCGGAACGGCAATTTTCGCCGCGTTACCTTTGAGGTGGCAAGCGAAGGCAGGCGTATAGCTGATGCGCTCGGCGCCGGACTGATCGCTGTCGCTCTTGGATCGGGCGTTTCCGATAAGGCGGCCGAATTGGGAAAATATGGGGTAGATAAGGTCCATGTGCTGGACGACCCTGCACTGGAACATTATCTGGCCGGAACCTACGTGCCAATTATCGCGCACATTGTGGAGGAGACCCGGCCGCTCGCGGTGCTTCTGCCGGCTTCGGTGGACGGCCGTGATATCGGCGCGCGGCTCGGCGCGAGGATCAACGTCACGCTGCTGCAGGACGTAATAGAAGTCCGGGTTGACGAAGCCGGAAAGATCACGGCCAAATGGCCGCTTTTTGCAGGCAAGTGTTTTGCCTGGTGCGAATGGGCGCCCGGGATTTCCCCGCTGCTCTCTATTCGACCGAACATCATGAAGTGCTTCGTCGTGGACGAAAACCGGAAAGCCGAGCTGGAAAAGATTGGGTTCGCCGTGCCTGTTCCGCGCGCCCGGATTGTGAAATATGATATGGACGTCTCCGGGCAGGTTGAACTGACCGAGGCCGAGGTCATTGTCTCGGGCGGCAGGGGCATGAAAGATGCTTCGAACTACGTTATTCTGGAAGAACTTGCCGGAGTGCTTGGGGCGGCGGTCGGCGCATCGCGCGCCGCAGTCGATTCAGGCTGGCGTCCTCATTCGGATCAGGTCGGACAGACCGGAAAGGTGGTAAACCCCAACCTCTACATTGCGGTCGGAATCTCGGGTGCAATTCAGCACCTTGCGGGCATGGGATACTCAAAATACATCGTGGCGGTCAACAAGGACCCCGACGCGCCCATTTTCGCCAAGGCCGATTTCGGGATAGTGGAGGACCTGTTCAATTTTGTCCCGGCCTTTACAGAAGAAGTGCGCAAGCTAAAGGCTTCGTGTTGATAGATCCTCTAGTGAATAGTGAAGGGTGAATTTTCACCCTTCACTATTTACTCAATCCGTGATTCCCTCACTTCGTTTTAATCTGTTTAAAAATCGCCCCTGCCATCGGCAGGGGAGACATGTTTTTCTGCAGCTTTCGAACCCCCCGGAATCCCGTGGAAAGTCCCTGGTGAAGTCGTCTTTGCCGTTTCCTGTTTCTGAACTCCGGCGCCCGGTCGATCCTGAGGGTCCTTCACTGCCCAATCCTGCAAAAGGTTCACTCCCGGACCGCCGCCTGTTTCTGCGTCACCCGTGCGCCCTTCAATCAGGACCATCAAACGGCTTACGAAATGGAGCATACGCTCAGCCTGCTCTTTCAACTGAGTTGAGGTGGCGGCGGCTTCCTCCGCGTTTGCCGCGTTTTCCTGGACCACTTTGTCAACCCCTGCAACCGCCTGATTGATCTGTTGCACGCCCTGCGCCTGTTCTCGTGATGCTTCCGAAATCTCCCTGATCAGGCTGCTGGCTTTCAAGACACTTGAAGCGACCTCCGAGAATTCGCCGCCCATGCTTTTCGCCAGATCAGCGCCGGTCTGGATCATCTTCACATTGCCCTCGATCAAGGCCGCAGTGTTCTTTGCGGCTTCCGCCGCACGCATGGCCAGGTTTCTCACCTCGTCGGCCACAACGGCGAACCCTGCTCCCGCCTCTCCGGCGCGTGCCGCTTCCACTGCCGCGTTAAGGGCCAGAAGATTGGTCTGGAAGGCAATTTCGTCGATGGTTTTTATGATCTTTTGAGTTTTTTCGCTGGC
>JBEKXG010000373.1:0-5345 GCA_049512295.1 Syntrophobacteraceae bacterium | reverse complement strand
TTTACCGATCTCAAGATGGTGCCCAGCCGGATGGGAAGAAAGCTGAAGAAAAGAAGGGCCATCATGCAATAGATCGGATAAGGCTGGAAGGGTGTTCCATACTCAGGCCAGATAATACCCGTAAGGATGGAGAATAGAGCCGCCGTGAGCAGTAGCCAGTCTCGGAAATGGAGCATCTTTCACCTTACCCAAGATTTGGAAAAGCATCCTGTTCTCTGAAGTGGTCAACGTTGGAAGCAAACGATTCCCATATCTGCTCGTCGGTTGCGGGAAAGCCATTTCGCTATGGGAGAACAGTCCGGCTTTACCGACCGCTGTGCGAGAAGTCAACCTATTATTACCGCCCGGGCGAAGATAGTAGCGGTCGGTGATGGTCTGCTCTTGTATGTCACGGGCATCGATATGTACATCAAAATTGCCGGTCGGGAGGTTGGAGGCGCTTACACTGTGGAGGAAAAGAAACTTTGAGAGCTCTATTGCCCTGCCGCATAAATGATGCCGGCCGAAGCCGGGGGTCATTCCACCGCCTGTTCGCCCGAGGAGGCATTCATCGGCTGCATCGGACTTCATCTATTGCGGACCGGAGCGCCCGCGCCGCTGCCCCGGGATCGGGACTGGCAATTATGGCCGAAACGACCGCCACCCCATCCGCGCCGGCACTTATGACATCACCGGCATTGGTGTGGTTTATGCCGCCTATTCCAACCAGGGGAATGCGAACGGCCCGGCGGATAGTGCGCAAAACGCCGAGCCCCGTGGCCGGCAGCGCATCGGCTTTGGTCGGCGTGGCAAACAGGGGACCCACCCCGAGGTAGTCCGCCCCATCGGCTTCGGCCTCCAGGGCTTCATCGGCAGTACTGACGGAAACCCCGATGACCATATCTTTGCCGGCGATCCGGCGCGCAAGGGCGCAATGCATATCCTCCTGCCCCAGATGAACACCATCGGCGCGGCAGGCCAGCGCGATGTCAACCCTGTCATTGATTATGAGCGGGATGCCCAGCTCCGAAGCCGTTTGCCTGAGCGTGAAGGCCTGATCGAGAAACTCCCTTGTCCCGGCATACTTTTCGCGAAGCTGGACCACGGTCACACCGCCCGCGGCGCTCTCGCGAACGATTTTCTCCAGAGGGCGGCCACCGGACAGGACCTTGTCGGTGACCAGGTAAAGTCTAAAATCAATTCCGGATTTGCAGGCTTTCATGAAAAGGCTACCCTGGCGCGCTCTCTGATGACGGCGCGGTCTATCGCGTCGAGTGCGTCGAGCAGGCCCACCTTAAAGCTGCCCGGCCCGGGGTTATGGCGGGCTGCAAGTTCTCCCGCAATCCCAAAGGTGACGAGCGCCCCGATTGCAGCGGCGAAAGCATCCGTTTCGGCAGCGCAGAACGCCCCCGTGATTGCGCTTGCCGCACAACCCGTCCCCGTAACCCGGCTCATGAGTGCATGCCCGTTGGCGATCCTGGCCACCCGTAAGCCGTCGGTCACAAAATCCTCCGCGCCAGTCACCGCCACAACGGTCCGGTAGGTTTTTGCCAAATCGCGGGCTGCCAGCCGGGCATCCTCCGTGCCGTGAACGGACTCCACGCCTCTGGTGATCCCCTTCTCACCGGCAACGGCCAGGATTTCAGAGGCATTCCCGCGCAGGACCGCCACCGGCGCCTCATCGATGAGCCGCCGGGCAGCCTCGGTCCTGAACCGGGTTGCACCCGCTCCCACGGGATCGAGCACGATTGGAATGGAGCGGTCTCGCGCGGCACGGGCGGCCTTGGCCATGGAATCGATCCAGGGCTGTGACAACGTCCCGATATTGATGACAAGGGCATTAGCCAACCCGACCATTTCCTCGACTTCTTCGATCGCATGGGCCATTACCGGCGATGCGCCCAGGGCGAGCAGCGCATTGGCGGTAAAGTTCATGACCACGTAGTTGGTGATGTTGTGAACCAGGGGATGTTCGCTTCTGATCTTTTCGAGGATTTCAGCGGTCTTTTCAACCGTTTCCTGACCCGGATTATCTTCCAAATGCCACCTCCTTAACACGAAAAATCAGTCAATGTCCGAGTCGCTTATCAGCCTCATTTTTTGACCACAGCCGTTGAAACCGAGGTGTGTCCGGAATCCTCCTTCGCGTGTTTCTCCTTCTTTGCCTGTTTTTCCTTTATGGCGGCCTGGGCGGCGGCCAGGGTGGCAATCGGGACCCTGTACGGTGAGCAGCTAACGTAATTGAGCCCTATTCTGTGGCAGAACTCGACGGAACTGGGATCGCCTCCGTGCTCGCCGCAAATGCCGATCTTGAGATCGGGCCGGGCGGAACGCCCTTTTTTGACGGCGATTTCCATAAGTGAGCCCACCCCCTTCTGATCGAGCCGTGCGAAGGGATCGTGCTCCCATATTTTGTGTGCCAGATAGGCCGGAAGGAACTTGCCCGCATCGTCCCGGCTGATACCGAATACAGTCTGAGTCAGGTCGTTGGTCCCAAAGGAGAAAAACTCGGCTTGCAGCGCGATTTCATCTGCGGTCAGCGCCCCGCGCGGGATTTCGATCATCGTCCCGACGTGGTATTCGATTTTGACTCCATAACCCTCCATGACCTTGCGGGCAACGGCTTCCACAACATCCCTCTGGTTTTTGAACTCACCGACGTCGCCGACCAGAGGAATCATTATCTCCGGATGCACGTCTATTCCTTCTGCGGCAACCTCGCAGGCGGCTTCCATAATCGCCGTAACCTGCATCTGTGTGATTTCGGGGTAGGTCACCCCAAGGCGACATCCACGGTGGCCAAGCATAGGGTTAGCTTCATGGAGACTGACCACCTTGGCGTGAAGCTGTTCAAAAGAGACACCCAGCTTGGCGGCAAGTTTCTGCTGGTCCTTTTCGTCGACGGGGAGAAATTCGTGAAGGGGCGGGTCTAGCGTACGAATAGTTACCGGTTTTTCTCTCATTGCCCTGAACAGGCCTTTGAAATCTTCTTTTTGCATGGGCAGCAGCTTGGCCAGAGCCAGCTCCCGTCCTTGCAAATCCTCGGCAAGGATCATTTCCCGAACGGCATCGATCCGGTTACCTTCAAAGAACATGTGTTCCGTCCTGGTGAGCCCGATTCCCTCAGCTCCGAACGCTATAGCTTCTTCGGCCTGGTTCGGCTGGTCGGCGTTGGTCCAGATCTCAAGGCGGCGGAACTCGTCGGCCCAACCCAGCAGGGCTACGTAATCCTGGTAGATTTGAGACCTCTGCGGCGCGAGGCTCTTGTCTATGATAACCCGGAGCACCTCCGAAGGCCGTGTCGGAATTTGGCCGGCGAAGACCTCACCGGAACTTCCATCCAGCGAAAGGTACTGCCCCTCCCTGATCACACGGCTGCCAGCAGTCATCCTCTTGTTGCGGTAATCTATCTCGAGGTCCGAGCAGCCTACCACGCAGACCTTTCCCATCTGGCGGGCAACAAGAGCCGCATGTGAGGTCATTCCGCCTCGAGCCGTCAAAATTCCGCGCGAGGCGTGCATCCCGCGAATGTCATCCGGAGAGGTCTCGAGACGAACCAGGATAACTACCTCGCCTCTTGCCGCCCATTCTTCGGCGTCGTGAGCATTAAATACCACCCGGCCCGTAGCCGCCCCCGGACCCGCATTGAGACCTATGGTCAACAAAGCCCCATCCTTGACCGCATCTATCTTAGCCTTGGGGTCGAATGTGGGCCGCAAAAGCTGGTTCAATTGATCGGGTTCTACCCGCATCAGTGCTTCCTGCTTGCTTATAATTCCTTCCCGGACCATATCTACCGCAGTTTTGAAAGAGGCGAAACCCGTTCGCTTGCCGGTCCGCGTCTGCAACATCCAGAGTTTATTCTTTTCGATAGTGAACTCGATGTCCTGCATGTCGCGGTAATGACGATCCAGCTTGGCACGAATGCCTTCGAGTTGGGCATAGATCTCGGGCATAGTTTCCTCGAGGGACAGACCATTGCCATCGCTTTTCTGGCGGCTGTTAATTGGCTGCGGGGTCCTGGTGCCCGCAACTACATCCTCACCCTGGGCATTGATCAGGTACTCGCCATAAAACACATTCTCGCCTGTGGCCGGATTGCGCGTGAAGGCAACACCCGTGCCGCAATCTTCGCCCAGGTTCCCGAACACCATGGATTGCACACTTACAGCCGTACCCATGGAATCCGCGATATCGTTTATTTCGCGATAAGCGATCGCCCGTGGATTGTTCCATGATCCGAAAACGGCCGTGATGGCGCCCCAAAGTTGATCCCAAGGATCACGCCGAAATTCCAGCTTTTTGCGCCCTCGAATCAATGCTTTGTAGCGTGCGATCAAATCCTTGAGATCTGAGGCGGGAAGCTGATTGTCGAACTCAACGCCGCGTTTCTTTCTTAATTCCTCGATCAAAACGTCAAAGGGATCGTGTTCGTCTTTTGACTCGGGCTTCAAACCGAGCACCACGTCCCCATACATGGCTATGAAGCGGCGGTAGCAATCATACGCGAACCGTTCGTCCCCCGTCAGCTTGATCAGACCCTGCACGGAATTGTCATTGAGGCCGAGGTTCAGGATGGTGTCCATCATTCCGGGCATGCTGAGGGCGGCTCCGGAACGCACCGAAACGAGCAGGGGATTCTCAGGGTCGCCGAATTTACGCCCCATAAGCTCCTCGAGCCTGTGTACGGCCTCTTCGACCTGGCCTTTTAATTCGGCCGGATACTCGCCGTCGTGCTGATAATAATATGTGCATACATCGGTGCTGATTGTAAAACCGGGAGGCACGGGGATGCCCATTTGGGCCATCTCCGCCAGGTTGGCGCCCTTTCCGCCCAGGAGAGCCTTCATTTTGGCGTTGCCATCCGCTTGTCCGTGTTGGAAAAAATAAACATACTTTGGCATAACCACTCCTCTAAGTTAAACCTTCCACTGGATTTCAAATGCCAGGCAAGTCAGGCCAAGGCAACATTTTACATTAAGCGCAACTCTGCTGGATCTGCGATAGCTCAAAAAAGGGAGTTTTGTTCCAGCAGGGTGTATCTTCAGAGCAACTCGGGCAAGATGTGGATATTGACGGCAAACGGTTGATTGTTTTAATTGGTATTATTCCTTCCCGAATGATGCGAAGCGCCTGTTCTTGGGATACCGCCCATTTCAGCAAAAAAGGTGGTACTAAAAAATATCAATCTCCTCGGTGTGTTACGTAACCAAGGGAACCAGTCACTCAGGAATCCGGACAGGATGGCTTGCACAGGATGGTTCCAACAGAACAGCTTGAACAAGATAGCTTGCTTGAGACAAGCAACAGTACCATTGTAGCTTAACCAGAAATCGCCTTGAGATGCAATCGGTAAAACTCATCAT
>JBEKXG010000372.1:0-5356 GCA_049512295.1 Syntrophobacteraceae bacterium | reverse complement strand
GGAGGCGATGGAGGCGTTTCGCTGGGCCCTGCGCAGTGCGTCGGAAAAAGATGACAAGGCGTCCGCTTACTACGAACTTGGCAAGGAGTACCTGATTCTGGGGGCGAATAAAGAAGCCCTGGAGATGCTCGAAAACTGCATCGGTCAGGAACCTGAATATTACACGAAAAAACCCGATGTTTTCCGCTTCATCGGATAGGCGCAATTTGCGCTTGGAAACGTCGAAACGGCGAAGCAAAACCTGCTCAGATACGTAAACTACCAGCAAAACTCTCCCGATCAGGACGTCGTTTTAGCTAAGATCGCCGAGGTTTTTCTGATACAGGGTGAAATGGAAGCTGCAAATAAGATGTATGCTTTTGTCCATAAATATTACACCGATTCCGAAGGAGACCTGATCTGCAGGATACGCCAGGGAGAGTTGACGGAAAAAGACGACCTGGAGCAAGCTATTGGAGTCTATGAGGATCTGCGCGGCAAAGATCTCTCCCCAAGCCTGCGAAGGATCGTTTTAATGAAGCTCGCAGCGCTCAACCTGAAAAGATGCGACCTTGCGCACAGTCTGGACCTGATGGATGAAGCCTTTCCGGTAAAAAACGATGGATCCTCTCCCGGCGGGACTGCGGCGCTTAGGCAAAAAATTCTTTGCGGCCTTGTCGGGCAATCCTTTTCAGACAAGGACTTCATCAAGGTAGTTCAGTTGCACGACAAATATCGCCGCGTTTTCGACTCGATCCAAGCGCCGGACGTCCTGGAACAAGTTGCGGAAAGCTACGCCTCGCTGAAGTTCTACTCGAATGCGCTCCCGATTTACGACAAGCTGATAGCAAAGGGCCAGAAAAAGGGAGATGACCTTTTGCTCCGGTGCGCCCTTTATGCGCTTCGCCTCAATGATAACGGCAGGTCTTTCCAATTTTGCAGACTGGCTCAAAGCGAAGCCGTGGACCTGAAGAAATCCGAGATACTCGGACACATTTACTATCGCGACCAGAAATACGCCGATGCCGTGAAATCTTTTGGAAAAGTCTTACAGAAGGTAAAAGAATTCGAGATAGACGACCCGGATTCTTTTGCGGCCTACGGGTATTGCCTCTACCAGACCAAGAAGTTTGATGAAGCCGTTCCCGTACTCCAAAAGGCGATGCTGCGGGCAAAAGAAGACGATGCCTATGGCCGGCGCTCGATTCTGGTAACGCAGGCCAAGTGTTTAATCGAACAGAAGCAATACCAGAAAGCGGCGGAAATGATGGAGACGGCAATCCGGGTTTCCGGAGAAGATCAGAAAAACGAGCTTCTGTATGAAATTTCAAAGCTCTATAGCGCCGCAGGCCAGACGGACAAAGCTATTCAGAGCCTGAACCAGATTAAAGGCACTGAGCATCCTTTCTGGAGCGCAGTGGCCCAGCAGCAGCTCAATACAATTGATATGAGCAAGACCAACGCAGTTCCCTGACAGTCAACCAGGCAAATAGATGAATGTACTCCTGATTGAAACAGATTCCAGCGATGCGCGGAACCTTTCCTCCTTTTTAAGAGATCAGGGCCACATGTGCTTTCTGACCGACACGGCCAAGTCGGCGAAAATCCTCCTGAAAAAAGAATGCCCGGGTCTCGTGCTTTTTCATTTGAACGGCAACACCACCCAGACGCTGGATTTTCTTGAAACCGCCCGGAACCTGGAGCCGCCGGTGCCTGTGATCGTGCTCACCCGAAAGCCAAAGCTCGACGATGCCGTTCAGACTGTCAAAAAGGGAGCCTACGATTTCTGGACCAAGCCTTTTGCGCCGGAGCGCCTGACAAAGGCGATCGAACTCATAGAGACAACAAGAAAAAGGGCCGGCCAACAATCAGCGCTCCAGGATCCCGAGGACCCGATAATCTCACGGGACCCGGTTATGTTCTCGATCAAGACCCTCGCCAGGAAAATCGCCCCGAGCAACGCGACCGTTTTCATTCAGGGGGAAAGCGGAACCGGCAAAGAGCTTTTTGCCCGCTACATTCACAATCAAAGCGGCCGCAAAGATAAGCCTTTCGTTGCACTCAACTGTGCTGCCCTGCCCGAAACTCTACTGGAGAGCGAACTTTTCGGGTACGAAAAAGGCGCCTTTACCGGGGCGATCAGGAACAGGGAAGGTAAATTCGAGCTGGCGCACACCGGAACGCTCCTGCTCGATGAAGTGACCGAGATCCCTCTTCATCTTCAGGCAAAGCTGCTGAGGGTCCTCCAGGAAAGCGAAGTGGACCGGCTGGGCGGCAAATATCCCGTGCCGATTGACGTAAGGGTCATTGCGACCACCAATACCTGGATCGAAGACCGGGTAAGAGAAGCAAAGTTCCGAAAAGACCTCTACTACCGGCTAAACGTGATCCCGCTGAGAATACCTCCTCTAAGCGAGCGGCCGGGCGACATCGTCCAGTTGGCGGAGTTTTTTCTTGCCAGATACAGCGCCGAAAACGGCTCCAGGATCAGATCTTTTACCCCCGAAGCGTTGAGAAAGCTTGCGGACTATTCATGGCCGGGAAACGTCCGGGAACTTCAAAACGTGGTCCAGCGTGCGGTGCTGATCTCGGATTCCCCGGTCGTCAGCGTGGATTGCGTTATTCTGGACCCCGTGCTTGAACAGGGTCCCGAGCAGACTTCCGGGTTCTCCCTTATGCCGCTTTGCGAAATGGAAAAGATGATGATCGAGAAAGCCCTTTCCACTGTCGATGGCAATCGGACCCGGGCCGCCGAACTACTCGGCATCAGCGTCAGGACCCTGCGGAACAAGCTCGCCGAATACCGTCAAAGCATTGGAATGTAGGTTAGCGCGTTCCACGTCAATTCTTTGACTGGATTTGATCCGCAACCTCCAAAACGTCCCTGCCAAATCGTCTTTTTCGAATCCAACCTGGTATAACGCTCATCTCCGGGCCTGATTATCAAAAGGGTTCGCACAGCTTCAGCGAATGGTATGAGATTTGCTCACCAATGGGGCCAAACAGGAAAGGAGTTTTGGTTATGATCAACGAGATTGTTTTCGACAAGACTTTGCAGATGATCGAAGACCGGCTGAACCTGAATTCCATGAACCAGCAACTGATTTCGAGCAATCTGGCCAACATCAACACTCCCGGTTACACGGCCAAGGGGCTTTCATTTGAAAACGCCCTGCGGCAGTCTCTCGAGGAGGAGGTGCTTCAAATGGTTCGTTCGAACCCCGGCCATGTGGCTCCGGATGATCCGCTTCAGGCAATTCGAGCCCCCGAGGTGGTCGAGAACGGTCCGGTGGACCTGGATAACGAAATGGTGGCCCTTACTAAAAACAGTCTTGAATACCAGCACATGGTCAGCATATTGAACAAGAAATTCACAATGCTCAAAACTGCGATAACGGAAGGAGGCGTCTAATGGACCTTGATTCAGCGATACAGATAAGCGCATCCGGCTTGAAGGCCAATCGCACCTGGATAAACGTCATCTCGGCCAACCTGGCGAACGTGAATACCACAAGGACTGCCGAGGGCGTGCCGTATACGCGAAAGACGGTAATCTATGAAACGGCGTCAGACGAGGGTTTTGCCGGCGAGTTGAGCGCCGCGATGGGCGAGGGAGAAGACAAAGTGCGCGTATCCGATATAGTCCCGGACCAGCGGGATTTCAAACAAGTCTATGACCCGGGGCACCCGGACGCAAACGCAAAAGGTCTCGTGCTTTTGCCAAATATCAACCCGGTCGAGGAAATGGCGAACCTGATGAACGCCAGCAGATCCTACGAAGCGAACCTTGCCGCCCTTCAGACCGCCAGGCAATTGGCCCTTAAGTCAATGGACATTGGCGCCAAATAATCAGGAGGAGTCCCATGCGAATCGATCCGATCATGAAGAATCTGTGTGAGGGCGCCCCCGGCTCAACGATGCCCAAAAGTCCGGGCGGAGCAGAGTCGACTTCCTTTGCCGACCAGTTGAAATCGAAGATCGGCGAGGTGAACCAGCTCCAAAACCAGGCGGACTCCGCAATGGCGTCAGCCACGGTCAAGGGGGCTTCCAATATCCATGAAACGATGATCCACCTGGAAGAGGCCAACATGGGACTGCTCATGTTGACCAAAGTCCGCAACAAGGCGCTCGATGCCTATCATGAAGTGCTGCGAATGCAGTTCTAACCACTTGCTGACTGTGACGGGCCTGTAGACATGAATATCGTTTTGCAATATCTGCGAAGACTTCATGATTATTCCCGGACCCTTACACTTCCGCAAAAGATTTCCTGCGGCGGAGGCATCCTTATCCTTGTCGGGGCCCTGGCTTTTCTGGTCTATGTCAACAACCGGACCGACTATACCTCGCTTTATTCCGGGCTGTCTCAGAGCGACATGGGAGAGATCGCTCAGGCCCTCAAAGCAAAAAAAACTCCCTACCGCATTTCTGACGGCAGTATCGAAGTAGCCAGAGAGCAGGTCTATGAAACCAGGCTTGCCCTTGCCTCCGAGGGGATTCCCAAGGGATCGGGCATGGGGTTCGAGATTTTCGATCAGCAGAAGTTGGGCAGCACGGAATTTGTCCAGAAAATCAACTACCAGCGAGCGCTCCAGGGAGAGTTGGCCAGGACCATAAATGGCATGAGCGAGGTGATCGAGAGCAGGGTTCACCTGGTGCTGCCTGAAGACAGCCTCTTCAAGGAAGACACGAAGCCACCCAGCGCCGCCGTGGTCCTGAAGCTGCGTTCCGGCGCCAGAATGGGTGACAAGGAGCTTCAGGGCATAGTGCACCTGGTTGCGGCCACCGTAAGGGGGCTCGAAGAGAACCGGATTACCGTCATGAGCAACGACGGACAGGTTCTCTATAAAAGAGACCGGGAAGATCAGACCTCCCAGATGAACAACACCCAGTTCGAACGCAAGCAGCGCATGGAAGAAGATATGCGTCAGAAAGTCCAAAGCATGCTCGAGCAGGTGCTGGGCCCCAACCGGGTGTTTGCCAGGGTTACGCTCGACCTGGATTTGAACCAGATTCAGATCGCCGAGGAGACATTCAACCCGGACAGCGCGGTCATAAGAAGCCAGCAGAGGACCACGGAGACCTCGGAAGGAAAGGAAGCGGGCGGAGCTAAAGGCAACCCGGACGTCCCTATCAACATCGAAGGAAAGCTCCTGCAAAACTCTCCACAGGCAGATGCCTCAAAACCGGCCAAGCAGATAAACCGCCAGCATGAAGTTGTAAACTACGAGATAAACAAAACCAGCAGACAAATTGTCCAGATGCCCGGCAATATCAAGAAAATTTCAGCAGCGGTAATCGTGGACGGAAAATATGAAACCAAACCCGGCGCCGATGGAAAACCCAAGCAGACATATGTGCCCAGGTCTGCCGAAGA
>JBEKXG010000371.1:0-6813 GCA_049512295.1 Syntrophobacteraceae bacterium | reverse complement strand
TAATCTACCTTTAATCTCCCCTTAACCTTCCCGATTTACATTCATTGCCGGGCATCGATGAGGGTTTTGCCTGATAGGAGCGAACCATTCAACAGTCGTTCTCTAACATGAAGGAGAAAAAAAATGTTTAAGAGAGTCATCCACTCATTTAACGCACGCTTCGGGATGAAAACGATCATGGGAGTGGCCCTGGCGTGTCTTCTGGCCGGCCTTCCACTATCCGGGATGCTCAAAGGGACTGCCGGGGCCGCAGTCGGCCAGGCCTCCATTCAGTCTCAAAACAGCCCGGAACAGCCGGCGATCAGCAGCCCTTTTACTGCGCTGGCCGAGAAGTGCACGCCCTCGGTGGTCAATGTTAAAGTAACCGGGGTCCAAAAAGCCGGTTTTGGGGAGATGCAGATACCGTCCCCATTTGGAGATTTTTTCAATCATCCCCGGTTTCCGCAGGATCGAACCGTTCAGGGGGCAGGCTCGGGTGTAATCATCTCCAGGGACGGCTACATACTTACCAACAACCACGTGGTGGAGGGCGCCAAGGAACTGGCGATCACCCTGGCTGACAAGGGAGAATTCAAGGCGCAGATCGTCGGACGAGACCCTAAGACAGATATCGCGATAGTGAAGATCGACGCAGGGGAGAATCTGCCTGCGGCAAGCATCGGCGACTCTGATCAAATCAAGGTCGGCGATTGGGTGCTCGCCATTGGAAATCCTTTCGGACTGAGCCACACCGTCACCTCAGGGATTGTCAGCGCTAAAGGGCGTGTGATCGGCGCCGGCCCGTATGATGATTTTATTCAGACGGATGCTTCCATCAACCCCGGCAACTCGGGCGGCCCTCTTTTCAACATGAAAGGAGAAGTGATCGGGATCAACACCGCCATTATCCCTGAGGGCCAGGGAATAGGATTCGCCATACCCGTTAACACGGCGAAACCCCTCATTCCTCAGTTGGTGTCAAATGGGGAGGTGACCCGCGGCTATCTGGGGGTAAATATTCAGTCCATTACTCCCGATCTGTCCAAAGCCATGAACCTGGAAGAGAGCAAGGGCGCACTGGTTGCCGAGGTAGTGCCGGGCGGACCGGCAGATAAGGCAGGGATCAAGGCCGGGGACGTAATCGTCTCATTCGACGGGAAACCCATACATGACAGCCATGATTTGCCAGCCATGGTTGCTGCGACGGCGATTGGCGCAGAGGTCCCCGCCACCCTTGTCCGCAACGGCAAAGAGATCAAGGTCGCCGCCGTCATTGCAAAGCTTGAGTCAGACGGGACCAAACTCGCGGAGGCCAACCGGCCGGCCCATGGGAAATGGGGTCTTCAACTCCAGGACTTGACTCCCGAGACAGCGCAGCAACTCGGTCTCAAGGACGATCACGGCGCAGTGGTTGTCGGTGTCCAGCCCGGAACCCCGGCAGATCGTGCATCCATCCAACAGGGTGAATGTCAAAGAGAAGATCACCCGGGCCAATGACAGCGACTCCCTGCTGCTTCTGGTGAAAAACGCGCATGGCAGCCGCTATGTTGTGTTGAAAGGGTAGTTAGTTTCCGATCCGGAAAGGGTCTTTTTCCGCCCCCGGATCGAGTCCGGGGCAGGCTCTGGCGGTGTCAATCTTCGGGCTTCCTTGTGCGGCGTACCCAAGTACGCCTCCGCGCAACCCCTCGATTTCCTAGCCAGAACGGAAAATCCCTCCTTTCCGGATCGGAAACTGTTAGTGTTGCAACCGGGGTTTCCGGATGGACGCTAGCTATAGGTTCTGGGTTAGAGGTTAGCGGTAATGGACAGCCACCTCTTACCCTTGCCCTTTGCCCCTTTCCTCTTCCAGCAACACGCTATTCGATTGGCTGCCTACGGTTTGATCCGCAGAGTTTCAAGTGCTCCGCATATCAAGACAACGCCGGAAGACCAGTCCGTACAGAACAGCCCGCCATCGCGATTATCACGGTGCTGCACCGTGGTGATTCTTACCTTTACTTCCCAAAAATCGGCAAACAATGTGCTTAACAGAACGGAGACCCGGGTCAGAGGCAAAGCGTCAAAAAGCCGTTCCTTATCACCTCATCCGCGAGCTTTCCGGCGGGTTTTGCCCACTCCGATCCGCATCAAATCCTCGCCGATGATCAGCTTTCCGGAAAAGTTCTCCCGAGCCTTCCGCAACCGGGCCACGGGCGTATTGCCAGGGCCGATATGACTGAGAACCAGCGTCTTGGCCCTGCATTGTTCGGCGACTCTCCCGACGTCCTTGATCGCTGTGTGAGCGGTGAGGGCGTGGTGGTAGAGCGGCCAGGCGGGTTCACCCCGTTTGACCCCCTTGAAGGTGACCTCAACCCAGGCCTCATCGATAACCTCGTGCACCAGAACGTCCGCGCCTTGCGCCAGTCTTTGGAGATTGCCCTTGGTATCCGGACCGGTGTCGCCAGAGAAGACCACTGATCCGTCCTCCGTGTCGAAGCGGAACGCGAAGGATGGATAAACCTGGTAATGATCGACGAGCACGGCGGAAACCCGGACCAGATCGTCACGGTAAATCTTGAACGGGTCCATGTCCGGGCAGGTGTCTTCACTGGTCCAGGGTTCGTCCGGATCGGGGATGCGGAAGCCCGGAGGCCAGGGGATACTTTCCGGATCGCCGATCTCCCTGACCTCGATGACCTTGGGAATGTCCGGGTATCCCACGTCGCGCGCGCAATCGTTGAATGTAGTGGCGAAGGTCTGTACCAGAAGGTCCGTTGTCTGCTTGATGCCAGGTGTTGGGGTTGACCGGGCCGGATCGCGGCAGTCCGCCTGAATGATGCTTCCGGAATATCCGGATCTGTTTTCTTCAAGCCTGCCGCGGTTGCCCGGGCCGATGATCAACAACCGGTCCTTGGCCCCGAATCCAGCCCTGGCGCCGATCTCAAGAAACGTGGGGTAATCTCCCATATGGTCCATATGGAGATGGGTAAAGAAGACCGCCCTCAAGTTCGTAAGAAAGGAGGATAACTCGAACTGCATGGGGTAGCCTTCGTAATTGATAAACGTGCCCCAGTTGAACGCTTCCGCCATCCGTTGCATGGCCCCAAACCCCAGATCGATGACGTACATGGCGTCTCCGACAACGAGCACTTGCGAAGCGCTCGCCCGATGCGACCCGGGCCACCAGGTCATGCCTCCCGTGGTCCCCAGCAACACCAACTGGGTGTGGGAGTTCTTCGCTCCGTGATTCTTTTGGACTCTCGGAGAAGAGATGTCTACCCCATTGCCGGCTGAGCTTGCAAACCGCTGGGCACAAGCCGGAGTTCCGACCCCTTCCGGCTTGGTAGGGTGCTCAATCTTAGGTCCATACGTATTTTTATTAGTCATTGGGATCTCCAGGTTGAACTTATTAAATACGGAGTATTCTCTAGGTTGGGCCGAAAATCCGAATTGAAAGCTTAATTAACTTGCACTCTGAATGTCCTCCAAACATGGACTACATTATGTTGATTTCGCTTGATTTCAGATTACAATTTCAGATTATGGTTTTTAATGCGTAGGTTATCGCCTAGAATATATAAGCTCAAAAGCAGGACCCACAACGGAAAGAGCAGAGGCATCCAGTCCACAAAATGCGCGCTTATCAGCAGTAAAGCGGCAAATACGAAACCAGGCACCGTAATCCAGAGTGGAAGGATACGAGTCCTTATTGCCAGTGTTGCGGTTGATGTCATAAATACACCCGCCATTTTCAGTGCGAATACATTCATGATCTGTCCGCTGGCAATACGTCCAAAGGTAAATGCGTTATGGTCGATCATCTGCTTGGGTGCAGTGACAAGGCCGATAAGCACGGCACCACCGATTCCGGCCGCTATGAAGAACGAGGCTAAGAATAATACTCCGCTGCCAAAGAAGACGGTAGAAAGTAATTGGTCCTCGTGTTTGCCGAACCTGTCTCGCACGACCCCCATGAACCACAAGAAGGCAATTCCGGCGAATGGCACCAGATGAAGCGCCAGTTTAACAGTATCAACATCAATGGAAGACCAATCCTGAGGTTCCACGGAGGATTCCGGACCGGAGCGCCTTAGAAGAACCATAATGGAGCCAAGCAGAATGGAAAAGAGAATCCCGGCGATGGCGGCGGCGCGCGGGGTTTTTAGACTGTCGCGGGCCGACAACTCGATTTGCTGACCATTCTTGTCCATAAAGGATGACCCTGCCGCATTGTCAGTGATTATTCATCCAAACCGACTATATGTTTATTTACTACATGGTCCCGGGCATAGTCGAGAGCAAATTTGCAGTGGATATGCTCTTGCCGCTTCCGGTTATGAGTACCCATCTGATTTCCGTGGTCATCCCCGCATAGGGCCTGCTTCCATAGCTTGCATGCCTCAACTGGTATCCTGGCAGTTCATCGCGAATTGGTGTGGGAAAAATCCCTATGGCGGGCTCCGGATTCATTGATTCTGTAGCTAGTTTCCGTCCGGAAAGGGTTCTTTTCCGCCCCCGGATCGAGTCCGGGGCAGGCTCTGGTGGTGTCAATCAATCTCGACGCTCCGCGAGGCGGTACCCAAGTACGCCTCCGCGCAAGCCCTCGATTTCCTAGCCAGAACGAAAAATCCCTCCTTTCCGAACAGAAACCTCGCGGGGCGTGGAGTTCTCGCCCGGGGTTTCCGGATGGACGCTAATTATTCATTACTGGACAAGGCCCCCGGGATTCGCCCGGCCTTTCCTATGGAAATGTCATGTCAAGGTATCAGGATATCGGCCATCTCGCGGATTTTCTTGGCGCTTTCGAAGGCTGCAATTGCATCGGTGTGAACTCCCGAAGCTACGCTCGGGGCGTTGGGGGGAAAATTCAAAGCGTTGCAGCAAAATCCGGTGATGATCGCTCTCCCACCCGAGGTGCGGAATGCGACTGACTGGCCTCCAGGTGTATGCCCGGGCGTGAAGATAAGGTCGATTCCATCCCTTAGGCCGACATCCCCTTCCACCAGCTCAACCTGCAAACCGTCCAGCAGATCGGGATAGTAGCGATGATCTATGGGGTGGGGGTTCAGGAAAAAATCGTATTCGGCTTTTTGAACGACTATCTTCGCCTGCGGGCATTTTGGATCGTTCTCGCAGTGATCATTATGCAAATGAGTGTGAATGATGAGGTCTATGTCCTCAGGCCGCAGCCCATGGTCTTCCAGGGCCTCTTCAAATTCCTGGATCTTCAAGCCGTGTTCCCGTCCCACATGTTCCGGCACGACGAACTGCTCGAGCCCGGTATCCACCAGGATAACCTCTTGCCCCCCTTTATCAGGAAAGCATAAACGGGTATCCAGATGCGTTTGCCGTACCCACGAAGGTAGGTCATGATCCCCTGATCGGTCTCGTTGGCTCCGATCACCAGAGGGTAAATAACGTACTCTTTCATGTCTTTATCCCCGTAGCACTCAATTAGCACATCCGCCGCCGGTGTGCCCCGCACAGGTGAAGCTTGCGTCGAACTCCGGCAGGTTTTTTTTCAGGATGAACTGGATATTTTGTCCTACAGTACCCAGTGTCACACGGAATACTCTGATGCCCCGAGCCTGCAGTTTCATCAAAGCGCCCATCCCTATGCCTCCAACCGCAATCGCGTCAACGTGACGCCCGCCCAGGGCCTTCAGGGGCTGGCACATACCATGAGCGTGGTGCAGGTCTCCGTTATAGATTTCTTCAACGGTGTCTACATCCGTATCCACAACGACAAAGCCCGGGGCTGACCCGAAATGTTCGTAAACTCTGCTGTCAAGCCCCTGTAACGTTTCAACGGGAAAACAGATTTTCATGCTTCATCTCCTTATTCATTAACATTCATTAACGAGTGTCCATCCGAGAATCCCCAGTCTGTGTAAACCGCCTGCATCTTCCGCCCGCATTTCCCGCTCCACGCTGTTCTTCGGAACGCGACAGATTGGCGCTTTTGCAGGCGGGACATTCCTCAGGCCGTCCTGTTCCATAAGAAACATCCCATGTGTGAAGGCATTGCCGGCACTTGAAAGTTCGCTTTTCACTCATCTCGACTTCACCTCCTTCGATACGAAGGGCGAGGCCATCAGCTAAAACCTTCGCCACTTTGCCCCTCGCCGATTCGAGGATTCTTCCGAAAGTCTGGCGCGAAACCCTCATCTTTTCTGCCGCCTCTTCGTGATAGTGTCGCTCCAGATCGGCCAGCCGGATGGCTTCGAACTCATCCATAGACAGGACGACTTCTTCAAGCGATAAAACGGGAATTCCGACGGGCTTGAAAATCTTGCAGTTCGGCTCCCCAAGGATTCTGCGGCAACATTTAGGGCGGGCCATTTTTTTCACCTCGCCGCTGATTATGAGCATATGCTCATTACTTTGCAACAAAAAAATGCGTTCATAAGGTGCCCTTTCCAAAAGATCCTGACCCGGCAGCACTGGCGAACCTTAAGGAGTATGGGACCGATCCTCATCGAGCAGCGCTGCGCCATCGATTATCTCCACGGCTACGGGCAGGACAGCCCCCTTTTCGCAGGTCTTTCAAACCGGGTTTTTCTGGGCGCCCGCGACCCCGAAGCCGGCTACACCTATGCGACCCCGCGAGGGCACGATATGTATTCGGGAAACGAAACCCAATGGGTGCGGCTCCCGGATGCCGGAAAAATTCACGCCTTCACGGTGTGCTATTTCGGCGGCGAGGAATTCTTGCCCGAAACCCCATTCGTACTCATCCTCGTATGACAGACTTACTACATAAAAGAAAAATAAATTAAATACCACTTTGACATAGATTCCCCTGAATAAGTTTTTCGTTCAATTCCATCGAATTACTGAAGCACCTCCGATGGT
>JBEKXG010000370.1:0-5379 GCA_049512295.1 Syntrophobacteraceae bacterium | reverse complement strand
TTCGCTTTGGATAGCATTGAGGATCTCTTCGTGGCCGCTTTCGTCGATTCCATTCAAAGCCAGGATAGCGTCTTCATGAATATAGGATAAACTATCGGAGCGGCTCAGAACTTGGACCAAATCCGGAACGAATGTACTATCCCCAATGCGCCCCATCAACCGAACCGTCCAGATGTCCCCCCATGTGAGCAAATCCTCACTTAAGGCCGCCTTGAGTTCTGTTACCGGCGATAATTCAGCCAACCGATCCTGTAATGTCTCAGGGAACTCAGCGCCTGCAAGCTTGAGGCTATTTAGCAAATCATCATAGCTGGCGTCAGGTGCAAAGGCGCGGGTATACGCTTCCCTGCCCACAATCGAAAAGTAGTTCGCAAGGATTGCAGAGACGAGGTTCCTGATGATTTTCTTGTCTTCCGCTGCCTTGTTGAATGAGGAAGCACGCCGTGAAAACTCTTCGAGAAATGTCAGTGCCAGTTTATCGAAGGCATAAATCTGAGGAAGGGAATGTTTCGAGTGCTGGTCCGGGAATCGGGATCGAACCAGCTCTTGAGCATTGAACATAAGGGAAGTGGCGATATGAGCGTATTCTCCACGATTTATTAATTGAGTAAGATCATTCGTCAGATTTGGTTCGGGTTCAGTAATCGAATTCCGCTTCAGCACCGCCAAGATCGTCTTTTGTGGATCGCCCAGAATGTCTACCCCATAAGGCTGAGCAAAATCATCAAAGAGCTGTCCTGCACTAACGGAACAAGCCAAACTCTTCAGGAAACGGTCATGCCCGGGACTCTTGGCGGCGTTGCTGAGAAAAGCTTCAAGAACCAGGGGAACATCTTCCGTATGATGGTGCTCAAGTAGATGAAAGGCGGCAACCTCTGCCCAGTCCCGTCCCTGGAGCTGTCGAAAAACCTCCTGAAGAGCATGATGGCAATCCTCACGATGAATTTTGCCGAGATAATGCAAGACACCAAGGAACGTGTTCAGATCCTCACAGTGGGGTAACATCTCGATAACGTGATCCACAGCCGGCTCGTAATACATATCACCCAGGGCGATAGCGCAGTTGCTTGGGACGTTTCCTCGACCTTTGAGCATGCAATCCAAAATATCGTCAGCGAATTCCGTGGCCTTGTAATGTGCGAGATATCCCGGTGCTGCACAAGCCAGATGCTCATCAGGGTCACCGATCAATTTGGCAACATCGGGTGTGTAGTGCCTCGGAAATCGTTTCTCGATAATATCAAACGCCCAAGTCCGGACAAGACTGCTGGAATGAGCCAAACGCCCCACAAAATCCTCATAGGTCCACAGTCGCTGCATTGGTGCTCCCCAAAAAGTTAAAAACCTTTGGCCAACTCAGACTTGATTCAGAAATCTTCGATGGGGATTCGACTTTTTTCAGCTTTTTGCTTCTTGATTTCTTTCCCACAGCGTTTCATCCTCTTTTGATTGCGTTCATGGGTCCAAAATCTCCGGACAGCTTCGACTGGAAAGAGTATAGAAGCAGATCCACAAAAATGAAAGGGGGTTTCTGATCGGAAGACAACGAAGAAAAATCCCGATGGCCCACTTTCTACCAGCCCAGAGAGATTCACTTTCCCGCCGCCATCAATACTGTTGGCAGATTCCTGATACGTCCAGATTGGCAAGTCGCCCGGGAGCCTTGGGTGGCAAATTATCGATTGATTTTCCCCCGGTTAACTGCCGGTTTGCTCTATCCTTGCCTCCTGACAGCCGGTGCGGTATCATCCTTCCTTCCACAAACTGCCCATGTCCAAGTTCTGGAGAAGTCCATGACTTTCACCAAAGCCCAAATCGTGGAAGAACTTTTCGCGCAAAACATCTTCATCGAGACCGAGTCGGCCCGGATCATCGACACCCTTTTCGAGTTGATAAAGCAGTTCCTGCAAAACGGTGAAGATTTTCTCATCAGCGAGTTCGGGAAACCTTCGGTGAAAGAGAAGCACCTTGGGTGTCCGACTCTGCATTTTGCGAAGACATTATGGAACGACAGCGGTTTTTTGGTATGATCTTTTTTTACGGCTTTGCCAAGTAAGGAGGCAATTATGCATGAGTTGTCCAGACTGTTCAGCCCCCACCACATAAAACATTTAGTTATAAAGAACAGGTTCATGAGATCTCCCATGGTGCTCTCCATGGCCACCAGGGATGGATATGTCACAAAAGATCTTCTGAAAACTTACAGGAAAGTCGCTGAAGGAGGTGTAGGGCTCTGCATGACCGGGGCTATGGCCGTTAACCCGGACGGTAGAATCGTTGAGAATGAAATGGGCATTTGGAAAGATGAACATATCCCTGGCTTGGCACGCTTGGCTGATACCATACATGTTCATGGCGATGGAATTGTCGTCTGGCCCGAACTTGTTTGTGAAGGAGCTCATGATTGGGGCTACAGTTACGGGCAAAGAGATGCCGGGCTTTCGGTGGACGTTGTCGACGAGGAATACATCCTGGCAATAGTGGAGGCCTTTGGAGATGCTGCGGTTCGAGCCAAAAAAGCCCGATTTGACGGGGTGCATCTCCATGGTGGACACGGGTACCTCATTGCGCAGTTCATTTCACCGACCGTAAATCATCGGACAGACCGATGGGGCGGTAGTTGGGAAAATCGCCTCACTTTCCCTCTGGAGATAATTAGGAACATTCGCCAAAAAACGGGCGAAGATTTTCCATTGGGAATCAAAATGAACACCGCTGATTTCCTGGCCGGCGGAAACTGGATTAAAGACACTTCGAGGATAGCAAGACGGTTTGCGGAAAACGGCGTGGACTTGATCGAAATGAGCGGCGGCATGGGGTTTATGACCGAGTTAAGAGAGGCGCTGAGAAAGAAAGCCGGTGAGAAGGAGTATTACTTTCGAGACGCCATACCGCAGTTCAGGGAAGCAGTGGCCGGGTTACCCACGGTTCTAGCGGTCTGCGGTGGAATACGGACTCCAAAAGTCATGGAAGACATTCTTGCAGAGGGAGTGGATTTCATATCCATGGCTCGTCCGTGGCTGTCGGAGCCCGATCTGGCAAAGCGCATAGAGGCGGGGGACTTAAGACCTGCACGGTGCGTATCCGGATATCGACTTTGTAATCTCTGTTTGACCAAGCTTGCACGTGGTTCGGTAACGTGTGTGAAGTTCTATCCTGGAGATTGTGTGATGACGTGTCCCATGGGACAGGACAATCCGACCTTCTTTTCACTGATAGCTCAAAGAGAATTCGATGAGGCTCTTAAAGTTGTAAGAAGGGATAATCCCCTTGTTAATATCTTAAGCAGGGTGTGCCATCACCCGTGCGAAAGCGTGTGCCGCGGGGAGACCGGCGAACCTCTGGCGATCAGAGACCTGAAGCGGTTTATTGCCGACTATGGGCTGCGTCAAGGCCTTACGACAAGCATAGAAAAAGGGACAGGGATCAACCGGGGAAAGGTAGCAATTGTTGGATCGGGGCCGGCCGGACTAACCTGTGGTTTCTATCTCGCCCACCGAGGATATCGGCCAACCATTTTTGAAAAACTTCCCATGAAAGGAGGCATGCCCGCCTGGGCCATCCCGCGCTTTAGATTACCTGGAGAAATTGTCGATGCTGATGTCAGCTTCATCGAGAGCGCCGGGGTCGAAATCAAAACAGGAATCGCGCTGGGCAGGGATTTTTCCATAAAGGATCTGTTTCACCAGGGTTATAAGGCTGTTTTTCTCGCGCTGGGAGCTTCACGTTCCATAAGTCACAATATTGATGTACCAGGAATTGACATGGACGGTGTTTACGACGGGATGGATTTTTTGAAAAGTATTAATTTAGGTGACAAGGTAGCGGTGGGGAACAATGTTGTCGTGGTTGGAGGGGGTAACGTAGCTGTCGATGCTGCTATGAGCGCCCTCCGCCTTGGAGCTGCCAAAGTCCAATTAGTGTCTTTGGAATCGAGTGAAGAAATGCCCGCGCACAGAGCAGAATTGGCCGATGCTCTGGAGGAAGGGGTCATACTAAGCAATTGTTGGGGAATCAAAAGGATCAAGGGAAACAAGCAAGTAACTGGAATAGATTTGATTGGATGCACATGCGTCTATGACCATGACAAAAGATTTAATCCTCAATTCGATGAGAGGGTAAGGACTTCGCTGGATGCTGACACTGTCATCTTGGCTATAGGAACAACCGTAGACTCAGATTGCCTTCGCGAAGAAGAAGGAATCAAGTTGACTCCGCAGGGGACTATTAAGACAAATGCATACTCATTTGAAACGGATTTACCAGGTGTTTTTGCCGGGGGAGATTCGGTAAAAGGTCTTTCGAACGTCGTAGAAGCTGCTGCGGCAGGAAAGGCAGCCGCTGATGCAATAGATAATTTCCTGCAGGGTGATGTTCCGTTACTACACAAGTCTTATGGCCACTTTGTGAGGATGCAAAGGAACGAAGCATTCGATGATCCTGCGAATTTAATATTGGAGAAAAGCTCATTGCGCCAAGTTCCTCCCAAACTTTCACCATCCGAGCGCAAAAACAATTTCGCGGAGATTCTCGGACATCATTCCGAGGAACAAGCGATTATGGAAGCCAAACGGTGCCTCAAATACGATCTCGAACTTGAGGAGAAAAGTAAAAAACGAACGGCACAAATGGGCAAAGCAACATTCTTGTTGAACGAAGAAGCATAGATAGGCATTCGTTTCTCCACTCTTTTCCTCAAAACATATGTTCATACTATATGAACTACAAAAAAGCTTTCCTGTTAAAAGAAGACTAAGCGAACTGGCGAGATGAAAGAAGGATAAAAGTACCACGGGCTCCATGAAGGAGCCCGCAAACTAAGTAGTCCCAACGGGGATCGAACCCGTGTCTTCGGCGTGAGAGGCCGTACCGGGGCCAATATGCAGTCTCTTTTATATTGATTTTACATGGTTTTTGACGAATCTCGATGAACTAAGATGGAGTAAATTTACCCCCAATTTACCCCTTGTCTTTTTACCTCGTTGGCAGACGGAACAGCCGGATCATCGTTCCATTTCTCTCACTCCATTAAATCTCAAGTTGACGAGAGCATGTTCTATCCTTGCGTCTGGACAACCAGCGCGGTATATCTTCTTTTATACCACAAACTGCCCATGTTGAAGTTTCTGGAGCAATGAATGACTCTGACCAAAGCCCATCTCGTGGAAGCACTCTTCGCCAAGAACATTTTTACCAAGACCCAATCAGCCCACATCATCGACACCCTTTGCGAGCTGATCAAACAGTCCCTGCAAAACGGGAGCATTACCAGTTTTTCACATTCCAGGAGGTCAAATTTGACAAAATAATTGTTTGATTGTGTCGAATCGCTGGACAAAACGGATCCGCCGGTGTATGGAAAGCTGGAATCATGGGACT
>JBEKXG010000369.1:0-5386 GCA_049512295.1 Syntrophobacteraceae bacterium | reverse complement strand
AGGAATTTCAGCCCCATAACGCCGAGCGGCAACAAAATCGTGAGTGCGGCCTCGGGACCGTACCCGATCGAGGCAAGCGCATCCAATCCCAGCACCGGCACACCGGTGAGTACGCTGAGTTTCTGCTTTCCACCTTCCAGCGTGGCCAGCCGGCGTCCTAATATCGTGCGGATCAGTGACATAGTGCCCCTCAAAACGAAATGCGGTGCTCTACACCGCTTGTTAAAACTCTATCCGGCGGTGGAGATCTTTCTCAATACTTTTACTACTTAAGCCATGTGAAAGTCATTTACCAGTAGCCGCCGGAAATTATGCGGTCTTTTCTGAGTTAACCCACTTTGCATATCTTCAAAGTTCAGATTTAAAACACGGTTCTTTGTCTATAAGAATACGAAGGGCATTCAATGCGGAACTACAAAACCTTGAAGAGGAATTGGAAGAAACAAACCGGGAAATACTTCGTTTACAAGAATTCATTCAGTCCGAAGATGAATTCGCCGCATTGGCGGCTGACAAAGACGAGATTATGGAAATGCAGCGGCAAGTTCTGTCGCTTCCAATTGAAAAGAAAAAGCAGTTGCTTCAGGGGTTGGTTGCCGGTGACATCGAAATTAAGCCGCCGACACCAGACGCGAAAATTGACATTACAGAAGGTCCAAATGCTTTAAACGGTTGGACGACTATCCCGTGGAAATTTAATAAAGCGATAATATTAGATATTCTCGGTGGACATAATACTAAGCGTAGTCTTTAGCGCGCAGAGCAGCACCAGTGCCCAGACGCGCCTCCACTCCTCGTGCGTGAGCGGCTTTTTCTGTCGCGGCCGTCCCGCCGTCCGCATGAGCAGGTCGGCGGCGAGGGTGCGCTGCCCGAGAAGGTAGAGGCAAAGACCCGCGACCATGCCGACGCCTGCTGCGGCAAAACCGTAGTGCCAGCCGAACCGCTGCCCCAGTGTGCCGCATACAAGGGGCGAGAAAAACGCGCCGAGGTTTATCCCCATGTAGAAGATGGTGAAGGCGCGGTCCCGCCGCGGATCACCCGGGGGGTAGAGGCTTCCGACCTGTGTGGAGATGTTCGGCTTGAAGGCGCCGCTGCCGAGGATCAGGAACAGCAGCGCGGGGAAGAAAAGAGACTCGACGGCCATGAGGAAATGGCCGGCTGCCATCAGGACGCCGCCGATGATCACGGCGCGCCGTTGGCCGATTACCCTGTCCGCGAGCATACCCCCGAAGAAGGGGGTGAGGTAGACGAACGCAGTATAAAGCCCGTATATCTGTGAGGAGAGCGGTTGTGGCTCGAGCGGCCCGAAGATCGCCTCGAGCCCGCCTTTAACGAGGCCAAACCCGAGCACCCTCTGCCCGGCTTCGGGATTCAGGAACAGGTGGTCGACCATATAGAGGACGAGAAGCGAGCGCATCCCGTAGTAGGAGAAGCGCTCCCACATCTCCGTGAAGAACAGGACGAACAGGCCGGCCGGATGGCCCAGGATGGTCCGGCCCTGCGCGGCGTCGGCTGGCGCGACCTGCGGCTGCCGCATCATCTCTCTTTCCTTGACGCCAGTGAAACGGCCCTGCGGCAGAAATCCGTATCGATGCGTTTTCTTTCGTTACAATGGCTGGACCTCAGCGAGTTCCGCCTTCCTCCACTAACTTCGCCAGCACGTCCGCAATCTGGAGGGCCGTCTTTCTCACGTCCCTTTCAGGAGCTCTTTTCGATAGCACAAATTTAGCCGCGGCAGCGTAGGGGTTCCACATCACGACCGCCCCGGGACCTCTTCCGCTCTTGGATTCAGTGCCGAACACAATGAAAGGTTCACTGCTTTTGCTGCCAAGGTCAATGACCGAGACTTCGATCTGCATGTCAGTTGCGCCGGCTCCGAACCCCACCATTGCGCGCTTCACGCGATTGCCCTCGCCGGCCTCGAGAAACTGCCCCTGTACTAACCAGCCCCTATTTGGAATACTCTGGCCCTGCTGCAACCTCTTTGCGGGAATGGACCTGCTCTGCAGTTCACCGGTCAGTGAGTCGGAAAGCAGTTCCACAAGCCTTTGTGCTTTTGCCTCCGGGTCCTCCTGCATCCTTCCGGGTCTGTTCAGAAGGCGCCGATCCTGAGTAATATCACTCGTGTCGATAGCAAAATCCGTTACGTAAATTACCTGAGGCTTTTCCGGCCTGGAGGATGGCCCATCGGCTTTGTTGATGGTCTGAGTCCTCCCTTGCGCAATAAGAAGGAATAAGGCTGCCGCGAGGGCTGAAAAACCAATCAGGGTCTTCTTCATGACATACTCCTTGGAAAAAAAATTCTACTCGCCAGGACTCACCTGGAGAAACTCCGTTTTGCTCTATTCGACCTTTTGCCATGTCTTGTCGGGATTGAACAGTTTTATGGCCTTGGCCACCGATTCGGTCCCCCGCCCGAGATCTTTCTGATAAACAACCCCCTCGTGATTTACCATGAAGGTCATTATCCCCGATGATCCATATTTTGCAGGATAGGCGACGAGAGCAAACCCTCCGATCATTTTTCCTTTGACCACATAATCAAAAGCTCCTCCGGGGGCATTTTCCCCCTGTGATTTCAGAATCCTGTAAATATATCCGTGAAATGGGGCGGGTTTCCGACCAGCGCCCTTCGTGTATCCTTCCTGCCTGGCATTGGCCATAAATATGCCCACCGGGCTCTCCTTTTCGCCTTCTTTCGTGTCCCAGTAAAGACCGTCTTTTTTGCCCGGTTCACTCAAAAATCTCTGAGCATACTGGAGTGAACCGTCGCCGTTGCGATCTTCCGATGCATACTCGCGCTGAGCATCTACATAGGCCAGGCAGGTCTGTATCGCTCCGATCTCATTTTTGCCAATCCGGCGGTTCAGGATTTCCTCCTTGCCTTGTTTCGTATCGAATCGCCAGTTCCCTTTTTCCTCAACAATAGGAATGGGAAGAGGCCATGAGTTGGCGCCCAGCTCGAGAATTGCTTTTCGATCGCCTGCCTTGACGATCTGGTACTTTTCCTCGAACATTTTAACAGCCTGTTCATGCCTTTCCTTGTCGGCAACATCGTCGCCCGAATAGATCAGGGATTTCCCGTCCGGTCCGAAAATAGCCGACAGCTCCCTGGAATCTTTGTTTTTGAGGGCCTTGAATAATGTCTCAACCGCCTCCTCGGGCGACTTGAAAACTTTCTGCTTAGTGCTCCTGGCCGCCGCAGAACAATTTCCGTGAAATCCGGTCAGGACCAGGGCGGCAGCCATCATAAATATCCAAGCGTAGCGGCAAGTATATTGCCTTTCCCTGCCTTTTATGGACGAGAGCATGATTGGACCTCCATAGGTTGTAAAAGATTGCGGCTCTTTTTCGCTCTTAATGCTTTGAGAGTTCATCAGGGCTATCTCCGGCCACCGCCACCGCCACCGCCACCACCCCGGCCACCGCCGCCACCCCAGCCACCACCGCCGCCGCCACCCCAGCCACCGCCACCGCCCATCGAACCCTGACGGCTGCTGAAGCCGCGGTCCGAATGTTCTCTGGCCGAACTGCCGGAGTTCATTCCTTCAAAAGCCGCAGGTCTGGATTGCTCGGAGCCCCCATGACCTGTCTCGCCATAGCGGCCGGCGGCCCCGGTGTCCCGCGCCCTGTCAAATGAGGGTTGCTGCCTGTTAGCGTCGTTGTAACCGGCCGGATGAAGACCTCTTTCCCCGGTGGGCTGTGAATAACCTCTGAAATCACGTCTGGCTTCCGCCGAACCCGGATATTTCTGAGCATACCGCTCTCTGCTTGCCTGATCGCGGTAGGCCACGCCTTTCCTATGAGCTGGATCGTGCTCCCACTTGGCCGTCTGGATGTGGGTGTTCTTCAAATTATTTACATTGATGTTGTGGTTCACATTCACATTTATCGTATGATTGCCCCAGTTCCAGTTTCCCCACCCGTGACCCCAGGCAACTCCAACAGCTACTCCCGCCGCGAAGGCCAACCCGGCCCCGACCACCGGCGCCGCCCAATAATAGGGCGGGTAATCCGCATAAGGCCACGCTCCATAAACAACCACGGGATCGTAGGCGGGAACATAGACTACCTCGGGATCGGCAGGCTCGACTTGGATGATGTTATCCTGGACGATGACCTTCTGCTCGCTGGTACTCTCGAGGTTATCCCGGGCATGTGCCTCTGCACGCAACCTCTGCACGGAATCCATGACATCATCCTGCTGGGCGAGGAAAGCGTCTCCGAGCTTCTGCGTCCAGTCGAGCTGTTCGCTCATCATCGACAGGACATCCGGGAAGGGTACGAGCGCCTTGATGCTGGGGTCCCAGTCCATTTTGTCCAGAGCGGCATTTATCTCGTCCTCCTCGAGTCCGCTGTTCTGTTTTACCCAGCGGTCCGCCTGCACGACCTCCAATGGGTAGGTTGACGCTATCAGGATTTGGGCAAGCAGAGGATCGGGATATAATGCAATAGGCGCGAGCATTTGGTCCAACTCTTCCAGCTTGAAAGGCTTACCGTCCACAGAACTCGAGGCGCAAACCACCACAAGCGGAGCTGCCACAAGCACAGCGATAATGCAACCTAGAGCGTACCTGAACACCTTCCCCGGATTCATGTGATACTCCTTCGCTCCTCCAAAGGTGAACCGCAATGTGTTTTGATGCATGAGTTTGCCCGATTATTGAATCGTGGAGAATAGAATCTGATATCTATGCAATGAGTGTTTGACCGGCCGCAGGATTCATAGACCCTTACACCATACCGCAATCTCGATCGATCTGCAACGTTTTTCACTTTAACTCTCTTCCACCAAGACTGTGAGGGGAAAAAAGCGTTCAAATCACGACGAATCCTAAAAGGACATACAGGACACGTATGGACCTTACATTTTTGTGAGTTCACCTCACCATTTTGTCGGGTTTCGACTTGACCGCAAGTCAAACATCCCGCACGTCCATAATTAATTAATCAAATTATAACAGCTAGTTAATCAACACCGAGCCCTCTTGGCACACCTCATGCTCTATAGCCAGACAACCATCTCTATCTAATAGGAGGTCTCAGATGAGAAAGATTGCCATTTACGGCAAAGGCGGTATCGGCAAGTCGACCACCACGCAGAACACAGTAGCCGGTCTGGCGGAAATGGGCAGAAAGGTCATGGTTGTGGGCTGCGATCCCAAGGCGGATTCTACCAGGCTTCTACTGGGAGGGCTGTCTCAGAAAACCGTGCTCGACACCCTGCGCACAGAAGGCGAGGACGTAGAACTCGACGACATCAGAAAGATCGGTTTCAGCGGGGTAGTCTGCGTCGAATCCGGAGGCCCTGAACCGGGCGTGGGCTGTGCGGGCCGGGGAATCATCACATCCATCAACCTGCTCGAGCAGCTCGGCGCCTACGCCG